>DASZCE010000204.1:0-4839 GCA_035943455.1 Gaiellaceae bacterium
CGGCAGCACGTTCTCGTAGTACTCGACGTAGCTCTCCTTGTCCGCGTCGATGAAGACGAGGTCGAACGGGCCGTCGAGCGTCTTCAGCTCGTCGATCGCCGTGCCGACGCGGTAGTCGATGCGGTCGGCCACACCTGCCTCTTCGGCATATCGCCTCGCCACCGCCGTCGTCTCCTCGTTGACGTCCAGGCTGGCGATGTGTCCTCCCTCGGGGAGATTGAGCGCCATCGAGATCGAGGAGTAGCCCGTGAAGGTGCCGATCTCGAGCACGTTCCTGGACTGCGACAGCCACACGAGCCACCCGAGGAAAGGTCCCTCGAGCGGCCCGACCATCATCTGCGGCGCCGTGGTCGTCGTCCGCGTCTCCTCCTCGAGGCGGCGGAAGAGCTCTGGATCGAGCGTCGACTGCTCGCTTGCGTACCGCTCGATGTTCTCGTTGACGATGAAGCTCATTGGGCTCGCCCGAGCAGCACGCACGCGTTGTGGCCGCCCAGACCCATCGCGTTCGAGAGCGCGACGTCGACCCCCGTCTCGCGCGCCTCATTCGGGACGTAGTCGAGATCGCAGTCGGGATCCGGGTGCTCGTAGTTGATCGTCGGTGGCAGGACCCCGTGGTGGACGGCAAGCGCGGCCATCTGCGCCTCGAGCGCTCCTGCGGCGCCGAAGCAGTGACCCATCACCGACTTGGTCGAGGACACGGCGAGCTCGTAGGCGTGGTCGCCGAAGACGTCCTTGATCGCCTTCGTCTCCGCGGCGTCGCCGAGCGGCGTCGAGGTGCCGTGGGCGTTGATGTAGCTGACGCGCTCGGGCTCGACCCCGGCGCGCTCGAGGGCGGATCGCATCATCATCGCGACGCCGGTTGCTGCCGGCTCCGGAGCAGCCATGTGGTAGGCGTCGTTGGAGGTGCCGTAGCCGAGCACCTCCGCATACATCGTCGCGCCGCGAGCCTTCGCAGCCTCGAGCTCTTCGAGTACGAGCGCGCCGGCGCCCTCCCCGATCACGAATCCCGCCCGAGTGGCGTCGAACGGCCTCGACGCGCGCGGAGGGTGCTCCTCCTCCGCGGCTAGCCCGCGCATGGCACAGAACCCCGCGAGGATCAAAGGATGCATGCAGGCCTCCGTGCCGCCTGCCAGGACGGCGTCGGCGTCGCCGCGGCGGATCAGCTCCGCACCTTCACCGACGGCATGTGACCCAGTGGCGCACGCCGAGACCGGCGCGTAGTTCGGCCCGCGCAGGCCGAGGGAGATCGCGAGCTGCCCACTCGCCGAATCCACCAGGACGCTGGGAAGGAAGTGGGGCGAGATCCGATCGGGGCCACGTGCCTGCAGCACCTCGTGCTGCTGCATGATTCCCAGGAAGCCTCCGATCGCGGACCCGAACGTGATGCCGACGCGTTCGGGGTCGTAGTGCGAGTCGTACGAGGCGTCGTCCAGGGCTTCCTTGGCGGCCGCGAGCGCAAGCAGCACGTTTCGGTCGAGCCGTCGAGCCTCCTTCGGGGAGACGATGTCGGGCGCCTCGAAGTCCTTGACCTCGGCGGCCACGCGGACGGGAAAGCCCGTGGCGTCGAAGGATCGGATGAAGTCGATGCCGCTCTCGCCGGCGACGGCGGCGCGCCAGGTCGAGGGCAGGTCGTTGCCGAGCGGGCTGACGGCCCCCATCCCAGTGATCACGACCCGGCGCACCGGGCCAGCTTAGTTTTTAGACAGTGACGCCGGCTTCGTCGAGCGAGAGCTCGAGAAAGCGGTCCCAGCTCTGGTCAATCTTCCTGGCCATCGCCTCCTCCTCCTTGCGGTTCACCCGTGCGACCTCGGCTGTCTCCTCGTCACCGGCGCGCTGCGCGATCCGCTCGAGCAGCTGGTAGCTCGCGATCTCGAGATGCTCGGTCGCGTAGCCGTCGCGGGCGTTCCTGGCAGCCTTCTCGCCGCGGACCGCGTCGACGACGCTCTTCATCAGCGCCTGTGCGATGCCGCCCGCCTCCCGCACCATCGACGGGGAGGCGTCGTGAGCCCTGAGCCGCTTCCGGAGCCTGTCGATCTGACGCTCCGTGTCGAGCTTGTGGAGGCGGAGGTCCTCCTTGATGGCGTCGTCGTCCGTCGAGGCGATCATCGAGTCGAGCATGCGGAGCACGTTCTGCTCCATCGCGATCGCCTCGTCGATGTGCTTGACGAGCTGAGCTCTGAGTTCGTCCAACGCCATTCGTGCCTCCTCCGAGTCGGGTCTGTGAGGACTAGCGTTCCGAGGACATGCCCGGACCAAACGTCCCCTTCCCACCGATGGAGGCGGAGCTCGTCAAGGAGCTCCCCGACGGGAACGGCTGGCAATACGAGCCGAAGTGGGACGGTTTCCGTGGCGTGTTCGAGAACGACGGAGGCGAGCTCGCGCTCTGGTCGCGGAAGGAGCGTCCTCTCCTGCGTTATTTCCCCGAGCTCCGCCCGCTGGGCGATCTGCTCCCACCCCACTCTGCCCTCGACGGCGAGATCGTGATCGCGCGGGACGGCGTCCTCGACTTCGACTCGATGCAGATGCGGCTGCATCCGGCCGAAAGCAGAGTGCAGAGGCTCTCGAAGGAGATTCCGGCGGAGTTCATCGCGTTCGATGTTCTCCTCTGGAAGGGCAAGCCGCTTCATGAGCTGCCGCTGGCGAAGCGGCGGAAAGAGCTCGAGCGCCTCGCGGAGGGGTTCCGGCTCTCGCCCTACACGCTCGACCCCGAAAGCGCGCAGGGCTGGCTCGACACGTTCGAGGCCGCCGGTCTCGACGGCGTCATCGCGAAGCGGCTCGACCAGCCGTACCGGCCGGGCTCGCGCGAAGCCGTCGTCAAGGTGAAGCCGTACAAGACGGCGGACGCCGTGGTCGTCGGCCTCCGCTGGAAGTCGAAGCCCGACCGGATCGCGACGCTTCTGCTCGGCCTCTACCGGGACGACGGCGGCCTCGACTACGTCGGGTCCGCTGCCGTCGCGGCCTCACGTCACGATCAGATCGCGGAGCGGGTGCTCCCCCTCGTCGACGAGAAGTCCGATCGCCGGTTCTCTGAGCCGAACCGCTGGGGCACCGGCGAGCTCGAGGAGACGGCGGTGAAGCCCGAGCTGGTCGCCGAGGTGCGCTACGACAAGGTGCAGGGAAACCGCTTCCGCCACGGCACACGCTTCCTCCGCTTCCGCGACGACAAGGACCCGCAGGACTGCACCTGGCGTGAGCTGCGCCCACCGCGCGGCCCGAACGATCCGACGTTCGAGTCGCTCCTCGCCGGCTGACGCACCGTTTTGCCGGCCGGGCCGTGTTCTGGTGCCAGGCACGGCGACCGGTCCCGTAGTGCCGGGTCTCGGTGCCAGGGACGCGGACGTGGCCGTTCCGGCCGCTAGCGCTTCCGGCTTGGCCGGCGGGGCGCCGGCTCGTTCGGCCGCGCCCGGGACGGCTGGACGCGCTTCGGCTCGTCCGGCATCTTCGGGAACTGCGGCGGGTATGGCGCTTCGCCGATGCCGGCCTTCTCTTCGCGCTCGACCCACTCGAAGAGCTTGCGCAGGTCGCAGACGGCGTCATCGATCCCTGCTTGTATGTCGCCGAGCTTCCGAAAACGCTCGGGCATGGTCGCGAGCGTGAAATCCTCGATCTCGACGTCGGGCAGCTCTTCCCACGTCACCGGTGCCGAGACGGTCGCATCGGGTCGCGCGCGCACCGAGTAGGCAGACGCGATCGTCCGGTCGCGCGCGTTCTGGTTGTAGTCGATGAAGACGCGGCGGCCGCGCTCCTCCTTCCACCACGCCGTCGTCACCTTCTTGGGCACGCGGCGCTCGACCTCTCGCGCGAAGGCCAGTGCGCAGCGGCGCACCTCGGAGAACGTCCAGTTGGGCTCGATCCGGCAGGCGATGTGGATTCCGCGGTTGCCGGAGGTCTTCGGCCACCCTGTGAAACCAAGCTCGTCGAGCACCTCGCGCACGAGGCCAGCGACCCGCTTCCCATCCTTGAACGTGGTTCCCGGTTGAGGATCGACGTCGATGCGCAGCTCGTCGGGGTTGTCGACGTGCGCCCGGCGCGACGGCCATGGATGGAAGTCGATCGTCGCCAGGTTTGCCGCCCACGCCACGTGTGCGACCTCGGTCACGCACAACTCGTCTGCATGGCGGCCGGAGGGGAAGGTGACGCGAGCCGTCTCGATCCAGTCAGGACGCTTCTCCGGGACGCGCTTCTGGTAGATCGCCTCGCCCTCGGCGCCGTCCGGGTGACGTTTCAGCTGCGTCGGCCGCTCGTACAGCGCTCGCACAATCCCGTCGCCGACGGCGACGTAGTACTGCACGTGGTCGAGCTTCGTCGCCTTCAGCTTCCGGTAGAAGATCTTGTCGGGGTTCGTGACCTTGACCGTGCGGCCGCCGATCTCGAGTTCCACGTAGGGAGAGGCCATATCCGTATTTCACCCTTCTGGGGCATGCCCGTGGGCGCTCGCGTTGTAATACATGAGATGCCGGCTCCCCCCTCACATACCCCGGCATTGCGGCGCCCGTCTTCGACCCCTCGAGGCGGGCCTCGCACTTTGTGGGGGGTTGAGCGGCCTGGAGGGTGGCTATCCTGGTCCTACGGAGAAGTGGCCGAGTGGCTGAAGGCGGCGCCCTCTGAGGCATCGCTTGCGATGCCGACCAGAAGAGGCCGGGCCGGCTTCGCCGGACCGGCCGCTATTCTCCGTCGCACGGAGAAGTGGCCGAGTGGCTGAAGGCGGCGCCCTGCTAAGGCGTTAGGTGGGGAAATCCCTGCCTCGAGGGTTCGAATCCCTCCTTCTCCGCCTCGCACGCTGGCCGGCCGCCATTGCCGGCCGGCAGGAGCCGGTCTCCATGGCGCCCTCTCGGCGCC
>DASZCE010000205.1:0-2660 GCA_035943455.1 Gaiellaceae bacterium
GTGTACGTCAACGGAGGCGGCGGCAAGATGGCCCCGATGAACACGACCATTCCGTGGGACTGGTACCGCGATCCGGCGGTGCTCGGGCGCGAGCAGGAGGCGATCTTCCGGAGCGCCTGGCACTACGTCGGTCGCCTGCGCGAGCCCGGCGACGTGGTTCCCGGCTGGGCGGGCCGGGTGCCGGTCGTGCTCGTGAAGGCCGAGGACGGCGAGGAGCGCGCCTTCGTGAACGTCTGCCGCCACCGCGGGTCGATCGTGGTGGAGGACGCGGGGAACCGGAAGACGCTCCAATGCGGCTACCACGCCTGGACCTACGGTCTCGATGGGTCGCTCCGTGCCGCACCGCGCTCCGAACGGGAGGGCGTCGATCTCTCCGACGTTTCGCTTGTCGCCGTCCGCCTCGAACGCTGGGGACCGTTCCGGTTCGTGAACCTCGACGATGCGGCCGCGCCGCTCGCCGAACTACTTGGAGACATCCCCGAGCGGGTCGCTGGCGGCGGTCTAGACGTGGACGAGCTCGTCTACCACCACCGCGTCGACTGGGAGGTCGCCGCCAACTGGAAGATCGTCTGCGAGAACTTCCTGGAGTGCTACCACTGCCCGGTCGCCCATCCAGGCTTCTCGGGCGTCGTCGACGTCTCCCCCGACAACTACGAGCTCGACGCAGGTCACCTCCGCTGGAGCCAGTTCGGCCAGCTGCGAAGCCGCGGGGACGCCGAGCTGCCGGTCGGCCAGTTCCACTTCCTGTGGCCGAACACGGGCATCAACGTCTTTCCCGGCCGGCCGAACCTCTCGATCGGGCCGATCCTGCCGCTTGCCCATGACCGGACCCGTCGAATCCTCGACTACTTCTTCGCTCCCGATGCGGACGAGAAGTGGATCGCCGAGTTCCTCGAGTTCGACGACCAGGTGGGCCGCGAGGACGTGCGGCTCGTCGAGCTCGTCCAGAAGGGGGCAGGCTCCGGCGTGATTCCCGAGGGGCGACTGCTGCCGGAGAGCGAGCGCCTCGTCGCGGGCTTTCAGGCTCGCGTCCGCGAAGCGCTGCGCGCCTAACCGCCGGCAGCCTCCGCCTTGCGCAACCCGCGGACGGCCCAGACCGAGAACGCGGCGATCATCCCCGCGGCGGCGGCGAAGGCGTAGGCGACGTGCGTGGGCGTCCCTGCGATCAGGCTACGCCCGGCCTCGAGCAGCAGCGTCACCGGGTTGAGGTGCGCGATCACGCGCAGCCACTCCGCGAGCAGGTCGACGGGGACGAAGACGGGAGCGAAGAACAGGCTGAGGAAGATCGGCAGCTGCATCAACGGCGCCGCCTGCAACGTCCGCAGCCGCATCGCGACGCCGGCCGACCACAGCAGGCCGCAGAAGTTGACGAGCACGGCGAGGGTGTAGAGCGCAAAGAGGTCGACGCCGCTGCCGCCGACCTCCATGCCCGCGACCAGCGCGACGATCGTTAGCACCGTCGCGGTGATCAGCCAGCGGCCGAGCGCGCCGATCCCGTAGCCGAGCAGGATGCCGCGGCGGTCGGGCGCGGCGAGCATCAGCCGCCGCACAAAGCCCGTCTCGAAGTCGCGGACGATCCCGAAACCGGTGAAGACGCCGGCGAAGGCCGCTGACTGCAAGAGGACGAAGACGAACTGGAACGCCGTGTAGCCGACGGGAAACTGGAACCCGGGGACGTCGTTTACGCGGGAGAGGCCGCCCGCGAAGGCCGTGAAGAAGAAGAGTGGAAACGCCAGTCCTGGGATGAGGAGCGACGGCGTGGTCAGGTTGTTGTGCAACATCCGCCATCCGACCGCACGCGCGACCTGCACGGTCTGCCTCATGTGCGCGCCATCCTTTCGCGGAGCGCCAGCGACGAGAGCGAGAGCCCGACGATCGCAAGCCCGGCGCTGATCGCGAAACCCAGCGCGAGCGCCTGCCCGTCCCAGCCGAGGATGACGAGGCTCCGGATCGCCTCGATGAGGTACGAGACCGGATTCACCGACGCGGCGATCTGGAACCACCGCGTCTCGATCAGGTTGCGCGGCAGGTTCATCGAGGACAGGAAGAGGAACACGAAGAAGACCGGAAACAGGCTGTGTACCGCCTCGGTCGAACCCGCCGTGAGCGCGGCGAGCGCACCGAACGAGCCGAATGCGAGCACGATCAGGACGGACAGCAGGAGGACCACGAGAGCGCCCAGCAGGCCGGACTGGATGCGGACGCCGACCGCGAGCCCGACCGCGAGGTACCAGAGCGCCTGAACGAAGCCCATGGCGATTACGCCGCCGAGATGCCCGACGAGGAGCGCCGCACCGCGCATCGGTGTCAGCGAAAGCCGGTTGAGGAAGCCGGTCTGGATGTCCCGGGCGAGGTCGACGCCCGCGTTGACCGTCGCGAAGAGCGCTCCCTGGATGAAGGGAAACGCGAGGAAGAAGGCGAGAAAGGAGTCGCTCGGAAAGCCAGGGATGCTGGTCGCCGCGTCGAGACCGCCGGTGTTCACCGCCATCAGCGCGAGCGGAAAGATCATTGGTGTGATCCAGTTCGCCGGCTGGCGCATCGTCCGGACGACCGAACGGCGCGCCAGATGGAGTACCTGGGCGGCGAGGCTCACGCAGGTTCGGGCTCGGACTGCTCCTCGGAGCCCTCGAGCGAGCGCCCGGTCTTCGCCAGGAAGACGT
>DASZCE010000206.1:0-2589 GCA_035943455.1 Gaiellaceae bacterium
CGCCATGACCGCGGCGGCAAAGATCACCGGGATCACGCCGGCTATGTTCACCCGCAGCGGCATATAGGTCGAGCCGCCCGTTGTCATCCGGCGTCCGACCATCCGTTTGGCGTACTGGATTGGAATCCGCCGCTGCCCCTCCTGGATGAAGACGACGGCGACGACCACGCCGACGGCCATGATCGGGAAGAACAGTCGCTCGAAGACGCCGCCGTCCCGCCACGCGACGATTCCGAGCGGAAGCCCGGTGAGGATCGACGCGAAGATCAGGAGCGAGATCCCGTTCCCGATCCCCCGCTTCGTGATCAGCTCGCCCATCCACATCAGCAGCGTCGTGCCGGCCGTGAGAGTGAGGACGATGAGCGCCATCCGGCCGTAGTTCTTCTCCAGGAGCCCCTGCCGCTGGAAGAGGAACGCGAAGCCCGTCGCCTGCGCGGCAGCGAGGCCGACGGTCAAGTAGCGGGTGTACTGGTTGATCTTGGCGTAGCCGGCCTCTCCCTCCTTCTGGAGCTGCTCGAGCTTGGGGATCACCACCGTCATCAGCTGCAGGATGATCGAGGCGGTGACGTACGGCATGATCCCGAGCGCGAAGATCGCGAACTGCGAGAGGGCGCCGCCGGAGAAGAGGTTCAGGAGCGCAAGCACCGTGCCGCCGGCCGACGAGTTGAAGTAGTCCTTGATCGTCTGCGAGTCCACCCCGGGCGCGGGGATCCACGAGCCGAGGCGGTAGAGGAAGAGAATCAGCGCCGTGAAGAGGACGCGGCGCCGGAGCTCCGGGACGCGCCAGGCGTTCGTCAGCCAAGAGAACATTTATTCGGCTCCCGGTTCGCTCTCCGCTGCCGGTCCGACCTCCGGCGAGGGCTTCGTTGCCGAGGCGTCACCTTTCCTGCGACGCTTCCGTTTTGGTTCCTTGAGAGCGGTCACACTGCCGCCGGCGCCCTCGATCTTCTCGCGGGCGGTCGCCGAAAAGCCGTGGGCAACGACCGTGAGCTTCTTGGACAGCTCGCCCTGGCCGAGCACCTTGACCTCGAGCTTCGCGTTGCGGATCAGGCCCGCCTTCGCCAGCACCTCGGGCGTCACCTCGGCGCCGGCGGCGAAGCGCTCGAGGTCGCGAACGTTCACCGCGGCCATGATGGTGCGGTGGGGGCCGATCGGCATCGCATCCTTCGAGTATGGGCCCCGCTGCTTGCCGAGGCGCATGTAGATCGGCATCTGGCCGCCCTCGAAGCCCGCACGCATCTTGTGCGAGCCCGACCGGGCCTTCTGGCCCTTGACCCCGCGCCCGGCGTAGCGCCCCTTGCCGGAGCCCATGCCGCGGCCGATCCGCTTGCGCGCCTTGCCTGCGGACGCGGGCTTCAGGTTCGAGAGGTTGAGCTGCTCGGCCATCGTGATCCTGGAGCTAGTTCTCGCCCTCGACGCGGACGAGGTGGCGAACCTTTCGCAGCATACCGGCGAGCTCCGGGCTGTCCGCGCGCTCCACTGATCGGCCGATCTTGCCGAGCCCGAGGGCGCGAAGCGTGCCGCGATGTCGCTCGCTCTGCCCGATCTGGCTCCGCACCTGCGTGATCCTCAGCGTCTTACTCACTCGGAGCTTCCTCCGCCGGCTCCGCCGCTACCGCGACCGGCTCGTTCTCAGGCTCAGATACGGCGTCCTCTTCCGGCGCTCGCTTCGGGTTCGGCAGCACGTCGACGATCGTCTTGCCTCGCGCCTTCGCGACCTCCTCGGGACGACGGAGGCGCTGCAGGCCGTCGACGGTCGCCTTGAGCATGTTCACGGGATTCGTGGTTCCGAGACTCTTCGCGAGGATGTCGCGCACGCCCCCGAGCTCGAGCACCGCACGGACGCCGCCGCCGGCGATCACGCCGGTCCCTTCGCTGGCAGGCCGGAGCAGGACTCGCGCGGCGCCGTAGCGACCGAGGATCTCGTGCGTGATCGTCGAGCCGTGCTTCGGAACCGTGAACAGGTTCTTCTTCCCGTCCTCGACCGCCTTGGAGATGGCCAGTGGCACCTCCCGGGCCTTTCCGTAGCCGACGCCGACGCGGTCGACCTCGTCACCCACGACGACCAGGGCCGTGAACGAGAAGCGGCGGCCGCCCTTCACGACCTTGGCGACACGGTTGATCTCGACCACGCGTTCCTTGAGCTCGCGGGTTTCCGGATAGTCGCTCAACGGTCACCTCCCGCACCGGCCGTGCCGGCTGGCTGCGCAGGAGCGTGGCTGGTAAGGACGCAGGGCGCGTTCGGGTACGGGCGCGACTGACGACGCCGCCAGGCGCGTTCCTGCGCACCCCAGGCAGTTCCGACTGTGCAAGAGAGAGCCGTCATCAAAACTCGAGCCCCCCTTCGCGCGCCGCCTCCGCAAGCGCCTTCACGCGCCCGTGGTACAGGTAGCCGCCGCGGTCGAACACAACAGCCTTGACGTCCGCCTTCTTCGCGTTCGCGGCGAGCAGCTTGCCGACGGCGGCCGCCTGGTCCGACTTCGAGCCCTTCGTGTTGCGAACGTTGAGCGAGCTCGCAGCAGCCAGCGTCCTGCCGGAGGTGTCGTCGACCAGCTGCGCGGCGATACCGCGATTCGAGCGGAAGACGAC
>DASZCE010000207.1:0-14025 GCA_035943455.1 Gaiellaceae bacterium
GGCGTTGTTCGAGATCACGATGGTCTGCGACCCGTGCGAGCGGATGGACGCGATCCGCCCGGGCCTCCAGGCGGAGTTGGACGGCAGGCGCGGCATGCTGGCGCGAGTCGTCGAGAGCGGCGAGGTCGCCGCTGGCGACGAGGTCCAGCTGCTCTAGTCGAGGCGGGAAGCGACGAAGACCATGTCCTCGCCGCCGCGGTACGGGCGGTAGTCGAACCAGCCGTAGCAGCGTTCGACCGAGAAGCCCGCCGCCTCGAGCGTCCGGCGCCATTCGGGTTGCGAGATCCACGCCAGTCGCATGGTCGCCTGCCCTTGTAGCCCTCGGACCGAGAGCGTCAGCGTCTGCGCCCGCTCGTCCCAATCGGCGCGCTCGAAGATGTCCGGCTCCCGCTCGATCCACCGGCCGTGCGTCTTCTCGATGTCGTCGCGATGCGGCGCGAAGACGTCGAAGATGAGGCGACCGCCGGGCACGAGCAGATCGCGTGCTGCGGCGAGCGCCGCCACCCGCGCGTCGGCGTCGGGGAGGTGGAGGTACGCCCGGAAGGGACAGGTGACGAGCCGAACCCGCTCGGGCACCGGCGGCGCTGCGAGATCGCCGAGGCGAAGATCGACCCGCTCGAGAACGTCCGCCTCCTCCGCTGCCTTCCGGCAGACCTCGAGCATCCCGGCCGACGAGTCGACGCCGATGACGCGGATCCCGGCTTTCGCCGTCGGCACCGCAATCCGGCCGGTGCCGACGCCGAGCTCCACCACCGGGCCGCCCGACTTTCGCGCCTCGGCGACGTAGAAGGGAACGTCCTCGGTGACGCTGCGGCTCCACGGGTCGTAGAGCTCGGCAATCGCGTCGTAGGGGCTCGCTAGCCGGGTTTCCGCGCCACCCACACGAACTCCTTGCTGTCGTCGGCGAACGGCCGTTTGTCGAACCAGCCGTAGAGGGCTTCCACCTCGAGGCCCGCGACGTCGATCAGCCCGAGCCATTCGTTCTTCGTCGCCCACCAGACGGACATCGAGCCGCCCGAGTCGAGCGTGATGTCGATCCGGTTCTCGCCGACCGCGTACCGAACGGTATGCGGCAGCGGCTGCTCCTGGTGCTGACCGTCGAGACGTGCGGCGATCGCGTGGTCGAAGGCGAACGCGTTCCAGGCGAAGCGGCCGCCGGGCCGAAGCGAGGCGGCGACCCCCTCGAACACCTTGCGCCGGTCGGCCCACGTCGGCGGGTGCAGGAGCGAGCGGAACGGGCAGTAGACCAGCGCCGCCGGCTCGTCCAGGCGGAGCTCTCGCATGTCGCCCTCGCGCAAGTCGAGCTCTACGCCGGCCGCTACCGCCGCCTCGCGCGCCTTTGCGAGCATCGCCGGCGAGTGGTCGATTCCGATCACGGGCAGTCCAATCGCCTGTGCGACGGGTATGGCGACCCTTCCCGCCCCGACGGCGAGCTCGACGACCGGCCCGTCGGCCGCCCGCGCGAGCTCGACGTAGAACGGCACGTCCTCGGTCATCGGCGCGGACCATTGCTCGTAGACGTCGGCGAGCGGCGCGTACGGAACCACGCCGGCATTGTCCGTTATCGTTTGCGTATGGCGACGAGGCGCCTCGATTCCCCGTTTACCCGGCCCCGGCTCGTGTCCGGGGACCGGCGCTGACGCACTCGCCGCCGCTCCGCCGAGACGCGACCCGGGGCCGCCTTGGACGCTGACGCGTACGCAGCGGAGGCCGTCGCTGCTGCCGAGCGCGTGGCCACGCTCGGCGAGCTCGACGAGGTGCGCATCCGCTACCTCGGCCGCAAAAGCGAGCTGAAGCAGGCTCTGCGCGGAGTCCGCGACCGCGAGACCGGCATGGCGCTGAACGCCGCGCGCGAGGCGATCGAGGAAGCCGTCGCGAGCCGGCAGCGGCAGCTCGAGCGGGAAGAGCTCGACCGCGCGCTCACCGAGGAGACGATCGACATCACGCTGCCGGGCGAGCGCGCGCCGCGCGGCCACCTTCATCCGATCACGCAGATCCGCCGGGAGGTGGAGGATGCGTTTCTCGGACTCGGCTACCACGTCCGGTACGACCGGGAGGTGGAGACGACCGAGTACAACTTCGACAAGCTCGAGTTCCCGCCGTGGCACCCGGCACGGTCGCCACGAGCGACGTTCTTCCTGGACGGGGACGTCGTCCTTCGCACCGAAACGTCGCCGTCGCAGATCCGCGAGATGGAGGAGCACGAGCCGCCGATGTACATGGTCTCCATCGGGCGCTGCTACCGCCGCGACGCGATCGACGCGACGCACTATCCGATCTTCCACCAGTTCGAGGGCCTCGCTGTCGACCGCGGCCTGACGCTCGCAGATCTCAAGGGGACGCTGCTCCACGTGATGCGCGCGCTCTTCGGCGAAGACAGGGCCGTGAGGTTCCGGACGCACTACTTCCCGTTCACCGAGCCGTCGATCGAGCCCGACGTCTCGTGCGGGATCTGCGGCGGGACGGGCTGCCGCACGTGCCGCTATTCGGGCTGGCTGGAAATGGGCGGCGCGGGCATGGTCGACCCCGCGGTACTGGAGAACGGCGGCATCGACCCCGAAGCCTGGTCTGGATTCGCGTTCGGGTGCGGCCTCGAGCGCGTCGCGCAGCTGCGCCACAACATCCCGGACATCCGACTGCTCTGGGAGAACGACCTGCGCGTGCTGAGGCAATTCTGATGAGGGTGCCGCTGAGCTGGCTGCGTGAGTACGTCCTCGTCGAGGCGCCGACGCCAGATCTGGCCGATCGGCTCAGCATCGCGAGCGCGGAGGTCAAGGCGATCGAACGCCGCGGCGTTCCCGACCAGGACGGGAACCTCGGTCTCTACCGCATCGGCCGCGTGCTGGAGGCGGGGAAGCATCCCAACGCCGACCGGCTTCAGCTCTGCAGCGTCGACGTTGGAGAGGGAGAGCCACGCCAGATCGTCTGCGGCGCCTGGAATTTCGGCGCCGGCGACACGGTGGCGGTGGCGCTTCCGGGCGCCGTCCTTCCGGGCGGCGACAGGCTCGAGCGCACCAAGCTGCGGGGCACGTGGAGCGACGGGATGATCCTGTCCGAGCGCGAGCTCGAGCTCGGACCCGATCACACCGGGATCCTCGTCCTCGCCGACGGCGAGCCGGGGACTCCGCTCGTCGACGTTCTGCCTCTTGCCGACGAGGTGCTCGAGGTCGAGCCGACCGGCAACCGGCCCGATCTTCTCGCCGTCTACGGGCTCGCGCGCGAGGTGGCCGCGATCTACGGGACGGAGCTCGCGCCGCCACCGGGAAAGGACCCCGGGCCGGCCGCCGAGGAACCGGTCGACGTCACGATCGAGGATCTCGAAGGCTGCCCGCGCTACATCGGCCGGCTGTTCCGAGATGTCCGCGTCGCGCCATCGCCGCTCTGGCTGCGGACCCGGCTCAGTGCCGCCGGGATCCGGCCGATCTCGAACGTCGTCGACGTGACCAACTACGTGATGCTGGTGTTCGGCAATCCGCTCCACGCCTTCGACCACAGAACGCTCGCCGAAGGGCGGATCGTCGTCCGGCGGGCGCGTCCCGGCGAGCGGCTGCGGACGCTGGACGGCGTCGATCGCGAGCTCGATCCCTCCGACCTCGTGATCGCGGATGCCGAGCGTGCGACCGCGCTTGCGGGGATCATGGGCGGCGAAGAGACCGAGGTCACCGAGCAGACGACCGACGTCCTGCTGGAGGCCGCGAACTTCGAGCCGTACGGTCTCCTGCGAAGCTCCGAGCGGCTCAAGCTCCGCACGGAGGGGTCGAACCGGTGGGAGAAGGGCGTCGACCCGTACTTGGCGCCGGCGGCCGCGACGCTGGCGACCGAGCTGATCGTGGACCTCACCGCCGCGAAGTGGGTGGGCCATACTGACGTCCACGGCGACCTCCCCGAACGGCCGCAAATCGCCCTGCGGCCGAATCGAGCCTCCGAGGTTGTCGGTCTCGAGATCGCCGCCGCCGAGCAGCGGGAGGTGCTCCGGCGAATCGGGTTCGATGTCGACGACGGCATCGTCACGACGCCCACCTGGCGTGCCCGCGACGTGACGCGCGAGATCGACGTCGTCGAAGAGGTCGCCCGCTTCCGTCTGCAGGACGTCCCGTTCACATTGCCGCTGCGCCGTCACATGACCGGCCGCCTCACGCCGGCCCAGCGGCTGAGGCGGATCGTCGAAGAGGCGCTCGTCGGGGCGGGCTTCTCGGAGGCCTATACGCCGACGCTCGTTCCGGCCGGCAGCGACCCGGAGGCGACGGCCCTGCCCGAGCCGATGACGGAGGAGCAGGGCCTTCTGCGACGGGCGCTTCTGCCGAGCCTGCTCGAGGCCGCGCAGCGAAACGTCGACGCTGGGAACGACGGAGTCGCGCTGTTCGAGCTCGCGCGGGTCTTCCTCCCAGCCGGGAAGCTGCCCGCGGAGCGGGAGCATCTCGGCGGCGTCGTCGAGGGCGGCTTCGCCCGGGCGAAGGGCGCGGTCGAGACGGTGTACGAGGCGATTCGCCGCGATCCCAGCTTCGAGCGAGCGAGCGAGTCGTTCCTCCATCCGGGCAAGGCGGCTCGGACGGCCGAGGGTTGGGTCGGTGAGCTGCATCCCGGCCTGCTCCAAGGCGTCTGGGGCGCGTTCGAGCTCGATTTCGGTGCGCTTGCGGCGGCGGCCGCGGCCCCGCCGCAGTACGAGGACGTCATCACCTTCCCGCCGGTGAAGCAAGATCTCGCCTTCGCGGTGGAGGAAGGCGTTGCGGCCGGCGACCTCGTCGACGCGGCCTGCGAGGTCGTCCCGGAGCTCAGCGCGATGACGCCGTTCGACGTCTACCGCGGCGAGCAGGTCGGGCCGGGCCGCAAGTCGATCGCCTTCCGTGTCGAGTTCAGATCGCCGGACCGCACGCTTACCGACGAGGAAGCGGCGGGACTCCGCGCGAAGATCGTCGAAGCGCTGCGCGAGAAGTTCGGCGCCGAGCTCCGGAGCTAGAGATTCTCGTCGGGGCCGAGCCTCGCGGCGAGGGCGCTCATGACCTTGCTCTGGATCTGGGGCTGGTGGTCGAGCAGCCTGCGGAAGCTCCGGTCGGTGATCACGAGCGCGCGGACCGGCGAGGTCGCGACGACCGTGGCCGTCCGCGGCCTGCGGGTAACGAGCGCGATCTCGCCGAAGAAGTCGCCCGGCCCGAGCCTGTTCACCCGTCGCGTTCCCTTCTTGACGTCGGCCGTGCCGTCGATCAGCACGAAGAACTCGCGTCCGGGACCGCCCTGCCGCGTGAGCTCCTTGCCGTCGCGGAGGTCGATCTCGTCCGCGATGCCGGCGATCTCGTTGAGGTCCTTGCGCGAACACTCCTCGAAGAGGGGGACGCGCTTGAGGAGCTCGATCTTGGCGTTCTTGCGGAGCACGACCGCGAGTCTAAAACCAAGTGCGCGGTGACGGCGTAATGGCTGGCATGGGGAACCGTGTCCGCCTGCTCGTGTTTGCGTCCGTCGCCCTCGGCGCGCTCGCCTCGCCGGCGGGTGCATTCGCGCAGACGAAGCTCGTTGCCAACGTCGGTCTGAATGATGCCTTCGTGATCTCGCTCACGACGGCATCGGGGCAAACGGTGCGTGATGTTCCCGCGGGCGTCTACGAGATCGAGGTCCGCGACCACTCCGGGATGCACAACTTCCGACTCAGTGGGCCCGGTGTCGAGATGGCGACGACCGAGGCGTTCGTGGGCACGGTCACGTGGACGGTGACGCTCCAGGACAAGGCGCGATACACCTTTTTGTGCGACCCACATCCGACCCAGATGCGTGGCGGCTTCACGACCGGCGGAGGCCCGCCAACCTCGCCGCCGCCGCCGCCACCACCTCCTGCTCCCAGCGTGCGCCGGCTCGTCGCGACTGTCGGCCCGGGCGCGACCATCTCGCTCCGGACGCCGGCAGGACGCCGTGTGACCGTCTTGCGCGCCGGCCGCTACCGGATCGTCGTCCGTGACCGCTCGGCGAGGCACAACTTCCATCTGCGCGGTCCAGGCGTGAACAAGCGCACCGCGGTCGGATTTCGCGGCACGAAAACGTGGACGGTGACACTGCGCCGAGGCCGCTATCGCTTCGTCTCCGACCCAAATGCCACGCGTATGCGCGGCAGCTTCCGCGTGACCTAGCGGCGCGCCGGCGCGGCGACGTGTGAATTCGCCGTGGAACGGGAAAAAAGGGATGGCGGTATGACCCCTCGGACCCGGATCGTCCTTCTTACCCTCGCCACGCTCGGCGCACTCGCCTCGCCGGCGGCGGCGCTCGCTCAGAACAGGCTGATCGCGACCGTCGGAACCGGTGACAGTCAGGTGATCACGTTGACGCACGAGAACGGCGCCCCCGTCACCGACATTCCGGCGGGCACCTACACGATCGAGGTGCGCGACCGCTCGAGCATGCACAACTTCCACCTGACGGGACCCGGCGTCGACCGCGAGACGTCGGTCGCAGCGATTCAAACCGTGACCTGGACGGTCACCTTTCAGAACGAAGAGCTGTACCGCTTCGTCTGTGACACCCATCCGACCACGATGCGGGGCAGCTTTACCACCGGCGGTGGGCCGTCGCCGCCGCCCCCATCGCCGACGCCTCCTTCCGTGGGATCGACCCTCTACGCCACCGTCGGCCCCGGGTTCACGATCTCCCTCCGCACGCGGCGAGGCGCACGGGTCACCCGGCTCAGGCGTGGTCGCTACGTCATCGTCGTCCGCGATCGCTCTTCGTCCCACAACTTCCATCTCTACGGTCGTGGCGTGAGCAAGCGCACGAGAGTCCCCGTGGTGGGGAGGACGCGCTGGACCGTCACCTTCAGGCGCGGTCTCTACCGCTACCGCTGCGACGCGCATCCCGTGCGGATGCGTGGCAGCTTCCGCGTCACGTAGCGGTCGGCTCGGCGCCCGCTAGTCGCGGTCGACGAAGGAGAAGCGGCCGAAGCGGGCCTTTTCCTTCCCCTCTCGGCCACGGCGGAAGAGGAGGCGCATCGTCGCTCCGATCCCGCCGGCGAGCAGGAAGCCCGCGCCGAGTGCTCCGGCGGCGACCACGGGAAGGTTGCCGCGCAGCTTGGCGCCGACGTTGGTCGCGTCCTTGACCTCGGCACGCAGCGAGTCGACCGCCTGTGCGAGCCGCTCGCGCTCCGACTCGAGCTCGCGCCGCACCTCTTCGGTCGTCCGGCTGTTACCTGCTGCCATCGCTCTTCAGCGCCTGCGTCGTGAGCTTGGCCTCGTCGATCGCCTGTTCCGGGACCGGAGGCGTCCCCCGCTGGACCTTCTTCACTCCCACGAACGCGAGCACGCCCGTCACGACGAACAGGAACGCCGTCACGATCAGGAGCGACAGCCAGACCGAGAGAAAGGTCGCGAGCGCCGCGGCGATCGTCGCGAACAGAAAGCCGACGCCGTAGACCAGGACGAGGAGGGCCCCGGCCAGAAGCCCGAAGCCGAGTCCGAGCGCCACAACCTTCCTCTTGACCTCGATCGCGGCGAGCTCGAGCTCGAGGCGCGCGATCGCACTCGCCTTCTCGGCGACGAGCTTGGCTGACGTGCCGAGTCCCGGCGACTCAGTCTCGGGGGTGGGCATGACCCCTCCAGTCGATGAGCTTCGCGAGCACGATGCCGGTCACGAACGCCGCGCCGATGACCAGGAACGGACTCGGGCCGGTGCTGCGGCGCTTCGGACGCGATCCGAGCTGCGGCCTCGAGGGGGCGGCCGGGGCGCCGCTCCCCGCCGGCAGATCCGTGGGCAACTCCCCCTTGGCTCGCGCGACGATCAGGCTCGGCTTCAGCTTCCGCAGGAAGGCTGCGTCCTCCGCGAGCGGCTCGGCGAGCTTCGAGGTGATCCCTCCCTCCGCCGCTGCGCGGTCCGCGATGTTGCGCAGGCGGTCCGCAGCGCGGTCGATCAGCTGGTCGGCCCTATTCATTTCTTGGCCGGCGGCTCCTCGCCGGTCGCGAGGCGGTAGATGCGGGAGGCGACGACGCGCGCCCCGATCGCGGCGATCGCACCGAGGACGCCGTAGATCGCTGTCCAGAGCAGCTTGCGCAGCACGAAGGAAACTTACCGCTCTTGGCCGCCCGGGAAACCTATGCTCCGTCCATGCAGTCCGACGCGCGTCCGTTCGGCAAATCCGAGCGGCAGCGGCTGATTGCGAGCCTCGTCTCCCGGCGCCGGATCGGAACGCAGCACGACCTCCTCGGCGCGCTGGCCGCGGAAGGGTGTCTCGCCACGCAGGCGACCGTGTCGCGGGACATCCGCGAACTCGGGCTGGAGAAGACGCACGACCAGCTCGGGCGCCCGCGGTACGTGTTGCCGCAGGACGGCAGGCGAGCCGACCCGCGGGAGGCCCTCGTCTCCGTGCTCTCGCAGTTCGGGCGCTCGGTCCAGGCTGCCCAGAACATCGTCGTCGTCCAGTCGGAGCTGGGGTCCGCGCCGGCGATCGCGCGCGCCTTGGATCGGCTCGACCATCCGCTCGTGGTCGGCACCCTGGCCGGCGACGACACGTGCCTCGTGATTGCGGCGGACAGTCGCCGCGCCGCGTCCCTCGCGCGCGAGCTGGGGCAGGTCCTTGGCTGAGGTCGGCGCGACTGCTCGGCGAAGCCGGCGCATCACCGACAGGGACATCGAGCTCTTCACCGAGCTCACCGGGGATCGCAACCCGCTGCACTATGACGAGGAGGCGGCGCGGCGTTCCCGCTTCGGCGGGCTGATCGTCCAGGGTGGTGTGACCTCCGGCCTCCTGAACGCCGTCGTCGCAGAAGACCTGCCCGGCCCGGGCAGCGTCTTTCTGCACGTCGACTGGAGCTTCAAGGCTCCGGTCCGGCCGGGCGACGAGATCACCGCGGAGGTGGAGGTGCTGGAGGCGCGGCAGGACAAGCCGCTGACGCGGCTGCGAACGACGATCGTGAACCAGGACGGCGTCGTCGTCCTCGACGGAACCGCGCTCGTCTGGACCGAAGCTCTGTGACGCCGCGGCGAGCGCTCGCCTTCCTCGCGCTCACCCTCGTCCTCTCCATGAGCACCTGGTTCTCCGCCACGGCGGTGATTCCGCAGCTGCGGGCGGAGTGGGACCTGTCGCGGACGGAGACGTCCTGGCTGACGATCGCGGTCCAGCTCGGCTTCGTCGCCGGCGCGCTCCTCTCGAGCGTGAGCAACGTCGCGGACGTGCTGCCGCCGCGGGCGGTCATCCTCGTGAGCTCGGCCGCGGCTGCAGGCGCGAACCTGCTCGTGGCGGCGGCCGATGGCCCGCGGAGCGCGATCGCGGTGCGGGCGCTGACGGGCTTTTGCCTCGCAGGGGTGTATCCCCCCGCGTTCAAGCTGATGGCGACGTGGTTCCGCCGCGGTCGGGCCTTCGCACTGGGCACGCTCGCCGGCGCGATCGCGGTCGGCTCGGCTGCGCCGCACCTGGTCAACGGGGTCGGCGGTCTCGACTGGCGCATGGTCGTCTATGCGACGTCGGCACTGACCGTCGCAGGGGGCGTCGTCGCGTGGAGGTTCGTTCCCGAAGGCCCGTATCCGTTCCCGCGGGGGGTCTTCGATCCGCGGCAGGCGGGGCAAGTGCTGCGAAATCGCGGCGTGCGTCTCGCCTCGTTCGGCTACTTCGGCCACATGTGGGAGCTCTTTGCCATGTGGGCCTGGATCCTGCTTTTCTTCCGGGAGGGCCATGGAATGAGCGGCACGGTCGCGGCGTACTCGACCTTTATCGCGAGCGCCGTCGGCGGGATCAGCTGCGTTCTCGGCGGGATCGCCGCGGAACGGATCGGCAAGGCGGAGACCGCTGCGACGGCGATGTTCGGGTCGGGCGTCTGCGCGCTCGTGATCGGGCTGCTGGTTGACGCCCCGACCTGGCTCGTCGTTGCGGTCGCGGTCGTCTGGGGTTTCACGGTGATTCCGGACTCGGCACTGTTCTCCACGCTCGTGACGGAGCACGCCCACCAGGCGTACGTCGGTACGGCACTGGCGCTCCAGCTTGCGATCGGCTTCGCGCTGACCGTGCCGACGATCTGGCTCATCCCGTACCTCGAAGACGGAGTGGGGTGGCGGTGGGCGTTCGCCTTCCTCGCGCCGGGCCCGGCGTTCGGCATCCTGGCCATGCTGCGGCTGCGGCGCCTCGAAGCGTCTTAACGGAACCTGGTTCGGTAAAGAAACGCGCGCAGAAGTGCGCCGTTTCGGCGCGCACGCCGGGTGCGAGAGGCAGCCGGCCCTACGTTGGCTCCATGGGGCGAATTCCACGCCAGACCGCGGCCGGGCTCTATCACGTCAACGCGAAGGGAAACAACGGCCGCGCGCTCTATCTCGACGACCACGACCGCGAGGCGTTCCTCGCCACGCTCGGCTCGGTCGTCGAGCGGCACGTCTGGACCTGCCATGCCTACTGCCTGATGACCAACCACTTTCACCTTCTGATCGAGACGCCGGACGAGAGTCTCCCGCGCGGCATGCAACGGCTCAACCTGGCGTATGCGAAGTCGTTCAACCGCCGCTACGGAACGACGGGACATGTCTTCGAGGCGCCATACCACTCCGAACCTGTCCTTCGGGACAGCCATGCCCTGATGTCGGTCCGGTACATCGCTCGCAACCCGGTCGAAGCCGGGATCTGCCGGACACCGGAGGAGTGGCCGTGGAGCAGCTTCGGCGCAACCCTGGGTCTCCGTCGCGCGCCGAGCTGGTTGACGACGACATGGGTGCTTGGGCTCTTCGCCGAGGACGTCTGCGTTGCGAGGCGGCTCCTCCGCGACTTCACCCTTAACGGAACCAGGTTCCGTTAAGAAGCGCTACGGCCCGAGCTCGGCGGAGGGAGGGGGCGGGCGGTGGTGGGCGAGCGCTTCCACGGCATCCGCTGTCAGATTGAGACGCACCTCTCCCTCCGTGATCTCCACCACGTGCTCCGCGGCCACGTACTTCGGGCGTCCCAGCAGGCCGGTCGAGACCGCGAGACCGTTGAAGATGTCCTCGCCCGTGTCGCCGACGACCTCGTCGACCTGGCCGACTTCGCTGCCGTCCGACGCGACGACTCTCCACCCCGGCTCGATCACGAGCCACGAGACCGGTTCGGACATCGACTTAGACCGGCCCGCCCTCGGTGTAGAGCACCGGCCCCTGCGTGGCGACCGCCTTCGTGTCCGAAAGCGCCCACAGGATCCGCAGCCGACCCTTGATCCCTTCCTCGTCGAGCCGGGCGAGGCAGCGACGCGCCATCTCCGGCGAAGCGCCGTACCCGAAACTGCGTGCGGCCCGAAACTTCAACGCGAGCCCGCGATCGGGCCGGGAGGGATTGAGCGGTGCGAGCCTGAGCGCCCCCAGCGGCAGGAAGTCGCTCGATGCGAGCTCGACCTCCGCGTAGAGATCGCTCCAGTCGTCGGGCAGCGCCGCGACCGACGACAGCCATGCCTCCTCGAGGGGCGGCCAGGAGACCGGCACGTCGCCGGGCTCCGGGACGGCCGCCGAGAACGTCACGAGCTCCAGCTGTCCGCGGATCCGCTCCCGGTCGATCCGCGCCAGCAGCCGACGCAGCCGCTCCACGGCTCCGCCCCGCCGGGAGAGGGTCAGCTGCACGCGGTTCCCAATGCGGGTGGGGCCGAGCGGCGCCAGCAGCGCCGCGACCCGCTCGCTCCGAGCCGGATCGTCCACGACCAGCACGAGGCGAACGTCCGCCCAGTCGGCCGGCAGCTGCGACTCGAGCTCGCTGAACTGGTCGGCGACACGCACGAGCCCGAGCATAGACTGACGCGGATGGCGAAGGTCGAGAAAAAAGGGACGGCCTCTCCCGAGCTTCTGCGGGAGTTCTTCCGCGAGATGTTGCTCATCCGCCGCTTCGAGGAGAAGGTGGAGGAGCGCTTTCGCGCCGGCGAGCTACCCGGGTTCCTGCACGTCGCGATCGGCCAGGAAGCGGTCGCCGTCGGCGTCTGTCGGGCGCTGGAGGAGGGAGATGTGATCGCCTCCACGCACCGGGCGCACGGCCACACCCTCGCCAAGGGAACCCATCCGAACGAGGTGATGGCCGAGCTCTACGGGAAGCTCGAGGGCTGCTCGCACGGCTACGGCGGCTCGATGCACCTCTACGACGTCGAGCGCGGCAACCTCGGTGCGAACGCCGTCGTCGGAGGCGGGCTCCCGGCGATCGTCGGCGCCGCGCTCGCGTTCAAGTTCCGCGACGAGCCCCGCGTCGCCGTCGCCTTTTTCGGCGACGGGGCGACGAATATTGGGACCACGCACGAGTCGCTCAACCTCGCCCAGCTGTGGCAGGTGCCGGCCGTCTTCGTGCTCGAGAACAACCACTGGGCCGAGTCGACCCCGGCACACCAGCAGCTGCCGATCAAGGACCTGAGCAAACGCGCGGTCGCCTACGGCATGGAGGCGATGACGGTCGACGGCCAGGACGTCGGTCGGGTCTACGAGACGGCCTCGACGGCGGTGGAGCACGCCAGGACCGGCCGCGGCCCCGTTCTTCTCGTCGCCAACACCTACCGGCTCACCGGCCACTACGTCGGTGACCCGCAGGTCTACCGTCCGAAGGACGAGCTCAAGGAGCTGCGGGAGACGCAGGATCCGGTCACCAAGCTGCGCGCCGAACTCGAGCTCTCGGACGAGGAGTTTGAAGACCTCGACCGGGAGGTCACGGAGCTCGTCGAGGGCTCGGTCGAGTTTGCCAAAAACGGCACCGACCCGAAGCCCGAGGACGCGCTGAAGAACGTCTATGCCTGACGCCCCTGACCGCGCGCTGCTCCCGGCGGGCGGAGCCCGCCTCCGCAGCACGTTCCCGCCGCCGCCGGGACCGCGCTCTCCGGGGCCGTGCCACAGCACTGTCCCCTCCGGCGCCGCACCGGCAGCGCCGCGTCAGGAAGGCCAGGATGCCTGAGCTGAGCTACCGGGAGGCGGTCCGCGACGCCCTCTCCACCGCGATGAGGCAGGACGAGGACGTCTTCATCATGGGCGAGGACATCGCGGAGATGGGCGGCTCGATGGGCGTCACACAGGGGATGCTCGACGAGTTCGGCCCGGAGCGCGTTCGCAACACGCCGATCTCCGAGGCGGCGATCGTCGGGACCGGCATCGGGGCCGCGATGCAGGGCATGCGCCCAGTCGTCGAGATCATGTACGAGGACTTCCTCACCCTCGCTGCGGAGCAGGTGATCAACCAGGCCGCGAAGCACCGCTACATGTCCGGCGGGCAGGTGAAGGTGCCGCTGACGATCCGAACGCAGGGCGGCGCCGGCTGGTCGCCGGGCGCGCAGCACGCGCAGCAGCTCGAGGCCTGGTTCGTCCACATCCCGGGGCTGAAGGTCGTATTCGCCTCGACGCCGACCGACGTCCGCGGGCTCCTCTACAGCGCGATCTACGAGGACAACCCGGTGATCTTCTTCGAGCACCGCACGCTCTACGGGATCAAGGAGGAGGTGCCCGACGAACTCGAGCCGATCGCGCTCGGCCAGGCGCGTGTTCAGCGGGAGGGGGAAGACGTGACGGTCGTCGCCACCGGAAGACTCGTCCACGAGGCGCTCGCGGCAGCCGAGCAGGCGGAGGAGCAGGGAATCTCCGTCGAGGTCGTCGACCCGCGGACGCTGCAACCGCTCGACGAGGAGACGATCGTCGACTCCGTCAAGAAGACGAACCGCGCGGTCATCGCGCACGAGGCGATCACGCGGATGGGGTTCGGCGCCGAGGTGGCGGCGATCGTCCAGTACCACGCCTTCGACTGGCTCGACGCGCCGATCGAGCGCGTGGGCGCGAAGTTCACGCCGCTCCCGTTCGCGCCGGTGATGGAGGAATGGGTCGTTCCCCACGCCGACGACGTGCTCCAGGCGGTTCTGAGAACGGCGGGACGGAATGGCAACTGAGGTCAAGCTCCCCCGCCTCGGCCAGGGCATGGAGTCGGGCACGGTCGTCCGCTGGCTGAAGGAGGAGGGCGAGAAGGTCGAGAAGGGCGAGCCCCTCTACGAGCTCGACACCGACAAGGTGACGCAGGAGGTCGAGGCGGAGGCCTCGGGTGTGCTCTTGAAGATCCTCGTCGCCGAGGGCGAGGTGCCGGTCGGGACGGCCGTGGCC
>DASZCE010000208.1:0-2415 GCA_035943455.1 Gaiellaceae bacterium
ACCTGTTCCGCAGGGATCCCGAATGCGTCGAGCTCCTGGACGAGCTGAGCGCGGAGGGCGTCGCCGCCGCCGAACGGCTCCTCGGAGTCGCGACTCGGCCTCAGGATTCCGAGCTCGGCAAGCTTCCGCACACGCTCGACGGTCGTGCCCGCACGACGTGCGACCTCTTCCGCGGTCAGGCTCATCGGCGGGGACGGTACAGGTCTATTCGTCGGCCAGCTCGAGCAGGCTGGTGACCGTCGTCCAGTTTCGAGCCGTCGCGGTGACGCCCAACCCTTTTCCCGCCAGGCGCGCCCAGAGCTTCGAGCGCGCGACCCCGTCCGGGTGCCAGGCGTAGAGCTCCCGGTCGCGCGCGACGAAGCGCTCTGATGGGACTGCGAGCGCTGCGAGCTCCTCGATGGTCTCACGGTCGAGCTCGTCGGAGAGGAAGCTCACCTGGTAGCGCTTCGGATTCGTCGCGACCTTCTTCAGGGGGTTGTGCTTGACCACGTCGGCGAGCTCGTCGCGCGTACGCACGATGACCGCGATGTCGAGCTTGAAGGCATGCTCGATCTGTCGTTCGAGCCGGCGGGCCAGTTGCTCGGAGGGGAGATCGCTCGCCAGCACGACGTTGCCGCTCTGAAGATAGGTGCGGACGTCCTCGAACCCGGCGCCCTCGAGCTCCTTTCGGAGCTGCGGCATCGCAATCCGGTTTCGGGGCCCGAGGTTGATGCCGCGGAGAAGGGCGATCTGGCGCACGGCAAAAACCCTACGCTGTCGGAATGGCGCGCCTGTACGCCGCGACAGGAGATGCGATCGCTCGGCTCGACGAAGGGAGCGACGGCTGGACGGTCGAGCTCTCGCTCCGCGGAAGTGGGACACAGTGCCTAGCGCTCGATCCGCAGGAGCCGGACCGGGTCTACGCCGGCCTTCGCGAGGGGGGCGTGCGGCGGACGGACGACGGCGGGCGCAGCTGGGTGGATTGCGGGCTTCCCGATCCCGCCGTCTTCTCGCTGGCCGTGAGCGCTGCGGACGGCGCGGTCTACGCCGGCACGGAGCCGAGCCGGCTCTTTCGCAGCGACGATGGCGGCGAGAGCTGGCGCGCGCTCGACGGGCTGCTCGAGCTGCCCTCGCGCCCGACGTGGAGCTTTCCTCCGCGGCCGTGGACGTCGCACGTCCGCTGGATCGCGCCGAGCCCGCATGACGGCGACCTGCTGCTCGTCGGGATCGAGCTCGGCGGCCTGATGCGCTCGACGGACGGCGGCGTGACCTGGGAGGACCATCGCCCGGGCGCCCAGCCCGACGTCCATTCCCTTGCCTGGCATCCGGGCGACGCTGTGCGGGCGTACGAAGCCGGCGGCGGAGGCGCTGCCTTCAGCGAGGACGCCGGCGAGACGTGGCAGCGGGCCGACGACGGTCGCGACCGCAACTACACGTGGTCGGTCGCCGTCGACCCCGAGGACGCGGAGCTGTGGTACGTGTCGGCGAGCACCGGCCCCTTCGCGGCCCACGGCCGCGGTGATCCGCAGGCGCGGATCTACCGGCGGTCCTCGGGCGAGCCATGGGAACCGCTCGCCGGCGGGCTTCCCGAGCCGCTACCGGCGATGCCCTACGCGCTGGTCGCGAGTGACGGCCGTCTGTTCGCAGGACTCGCCGACGGCCAGATCTGGGAGAGCCGTGACCGCGGCGACAGCTGGCGCGCGTGTGAGCTCCGCGGCGACGCCCTCACTTCGCTGCACGCGCTGGCCTACGCCCGCTCGTAGACGAGGATCGTGACGCCGTCGCCGACCACCTTGGAGCTCGCAAGCCGCAGCGTCTTCTTGTCGCTCGTCTCGCCGAAGATGCGCTTGCCGGCCCCCAGCACGACGGGGTAGACCATCAGCCGGAGCTCGTCGACGAGGTCCTGCTCGAGGAGGCTCTGCACGAGCTGGGCGCTCCCGTGGACGACGATGTCACGGTCGTACTGCTCCTTCAGCTTCGTGACCTCGTCCGGCAGGTCGCCTTTCAGGACAGTGGAGTTGGTCCACTCAGGGTTGTCGAGCGTCGAGGAGACGACGTACTTCGGCATCGTGTTGAACTTGTCGGCGAACTCGCCCTCCCGGCTCGGCCACGCCTTGGCGAAGCCCTCGTAGGTGACCCGCCCGAGCAGCAGCGCGTCTGATGCCATCGTCTCGTCCAGCTTGAACTGGTTGCCTTCGGGGCCGCGCTCGATCTCGAAGCTCCAGCCGCCGTACTTGAAGTTCTCGCTGCCGCCGGGGTCCTCCATGACGCCGTCGAGCGACATGAACTCGGTGACGACGATCTTTCCCATCTGCTCCTCCTTCGGTCGATCCGCGTGGCCGGTAGTCTATGAAACTATCTGGTTTCTCAACCTAGCGGATGAATAACGGTGACTGGCGATACGTTGACAGATACCTTCGCCGCGCTGGCTGATCC
>DASZCE010000209.1:0-3658 GCA_035943455.1 Gaiellaceae bacterium
AGGCGAGCTAGCTCTTCCGCCGCACGAAGCCGACCTTCGCGCGCGGTCGCCCTCGCGCCTCCGCATGGAATCGAGCTCCTGGGCCGCCCGGGCGACCTGCAATAGGTCGTGCCGGCGTGTTCAGGTTAGGTCGTGCTCATGCTCCGATAAGCGTGTGGAGGGGGACGAAGGTGAACTGCGGCGGCTCCTCCCCCGCCTTCTGAGTCGCCGGCATGATCGTCTCACGCGCGAACCGCTCGAACTCGTCGCGCGATTCGACGATGTTGACGACGCGCCAGCGGTCATCCTCAGGCCCCGCCATGTGCAAGAGCCAGCCCGGCGGCAACTTACCGTCCGCGAAGATTTCCGACGCCACCTGCTCGTACTGAGCTTCCGTCCCGTGCGGGATCTCGACGAGAACTGCAACTGCCATCTCTTCCTCCTTCCGCCTCCACATCCGCGGTTCCCATACTTTCATGACACATGCATGTGTCTCTATTTCGAAACGTACTACGCCGGCTCCACCTTGTCAATATCGCGACACAGCATTGAGTACTGTTTAGGGAGATGGCCCGCAAGTATGTGCTCAGGCGTCGCGCCGAGCGACAGGAGGAGACCAAGCGGAGGATCGTCGAAGCCGCGCTCGAGCTCCACAGGACGGTGGGGCCGGCGCGCTCGAGCTTCAGCGCAGTGGCCGAGCGAGCCGGGGTCGAACGCAAGACCCTCTACCGACATTTCCCGGATCAAGACTCACTCTTCATCGCATGCCGCAGCCGTTACCTCACGCTCAATCCGCCTCCCGACCCGACGCCGTGGCACGAGATCGGCGACCCAATCACTCGGCTGCGGCGCGGATTGGTCCAGGCGTACGCGTACTACGGGCGCAACGAGGCGATGATGGCGAACATCCTCAGGGACGCGGAGATTCTCCCGGTCGGAGAAGGATTCCTCCGACACCGCGCGCAGATGCTCGATGCGCTCGCCGATGCTTGGAAGGCGCGCGGCAGGCGACAGTCGCGTCTCGCAGCCGCGCTCCGGATCGCGCTCGACTTTCACGTTTGGCGATCGCTCGTTCGCGAAGACGGCCTCAGCGACCGGGAAGCCGTCGACTTGATGGTCTCACTTGTGCATGAGGCGGCGAAGAGCTGACCCAACGTCGTGACGACTGGTATGCGTGTGCCATAGTCTCGCCGGTTCACCTATGGGCGAGGCTGTCGAAGCGGCAAAGCGAGCTGATGACGCGTTCAACGCGCACGACCTGGACGCCCGCCTTGCAGCCAACAGCGACGACGCGGAGTTTGTGATGCCGGGCGGAATCAAGCTGCGTGGACGCGAGCAGGCGGACGTGCTGCGGGCTTTCTGGGAGGCGTTGCCCGATGTGACGCTCACGTGGGAGACCCATGTCGAGAGCGGCTCCATGGTCGCCGGCGAAGGCCTCCTTGCGGGAACGCATACGGGCCCGCTCCGGACGCCGCAAGGAGAGATCCCTGCTACCGGTCGGGGAGTGAAGTTGCCCTACGCCTTCGTACGGCGGGTCGAAGGCGGGAAGATCGCATCCGAGCACCTGTATTTCGACCAGATGGATTTCCTGGGACAGCTCGGGGCGCTGCCGCAAGCTTCCGGCTAGACGCTCGCGGTCAGTTTCCTCGGGCAGCGCGGCGGGCGCCGCGTCGCCTCCTCAGCGGGGTGCGGTGGGTCGAGACGATCCGCGACGAGTGAGGCAAACGCGCCGCCGGCAACGAGGGCGGCGATCACGGCGAGCGAGCCGACGTCGCTGATCTCGACGAGGTCGCGGGTGAGGATCTTGATGCCGACGAAGGCGAGGATGAGCGCGATCGTCTTGCCCAGGTAGCGGAAGCGGCGCACGAGGATGTCGATGAGGGCAAGCAGCGAACCGAGGCCGAGGAGTGCGAACGCGTTCGCGGTCCAGATCACGACGGGGTCGCGCGTCACCGAGAGGGCGGCCGGAATCGAGTCGATGGCGAAGGCGATGTCGGTGGCGACGATCGCGACGACGACGAGCAACAGCGGCGTGCCGTACAGGCGACCGCCCTCGCGGACGAGCAGCCGTCCGCCGCGGAAGCCGGCCGTCGTGGGGACGATTCGCCGAACGAAGCGGAGCGCGCGGTTCGCAGACGGGTCCGCCTCCTCGGCGGCGCCGCGAAACGCGCGATAGGCCACGTAGACGAGCAAGACGCCGAAGGCGTACAGAACGGCCTCGACGCTCTCGATCAGCGCGACCCCGGCCGCGATCGCCACCGCACGGAGGACGAGGGCACCGGCGATGCCGATGACGATTACGCGGCCTCGCAGCTCCGGCGGCACGAGGAAGAACGCGAGCAGGAGCGAGAACAGGAAGACGTTGTCGAGCGAGAGCGAACGCTCGATGAGGTAGACGGTCGCCCACTCGCCTGCCGGGCCGCCCGTCACGGCGATTCCCGCCGCTACGGCGACCGCGACCAGGATCCAGCCGGTGCTCCAGACGATCGCCTCGGCGCGGCCAGGCGACCGTCTGGGCGCAAACAGGCGCAGCTCGAGCCCGAGGCCGGCTACGACCGCGGCGGCTGCAGCGGGGGCGAGCGTGAGCTCCACCGGCCCCGCCTCAGTCGGGCGTCACGGTCGCGAGCGCCGCCTGCGCACCGGCTGCCCGTACGGCGGCCGAGAGGCCGGCGATGTCGTAGGCGCCGTAGTGACGCCGGCCGTTGATGAAGAACGTGGGCGTCCCCGAGACGCCGCTGAGGTCGGCGCTATCGACGTCCTCGGCAACGCGCCAGGCGCTCGTGTGCTCACGCAAATCGCTCGCGAAACGGTCGAGGTCGAGACCGAGCTGCCCCGCGTACGCGATCAGATCGTTCGGGCGGAGAGCGTCCTGGTGCTCGAAGAGCAGGTCGTGCATCTCCCAAAATGCGCCTTGGTTCGCCGCGGCTTCTGCGGCCTCCGCCGCAAGCTGCGCATGCGGGTGAACGTCGTTCAGCGGCAGATGCCGCCAGACGTAACGGACGTCGCCGAACTCCTGGAGGAGCTCCCTGACGACGGGTTCCGCCCGCCCGCAGTACGGACACTGGAAGTCCCCGTACTCGACGACGGTGACAGGGGCGTCGATCGGCCCACGGATGTGGTCGGTCTCCGGGTCGACGTCGACGTAGAGGTCGACGAGCGGCTCTGGGGTTCCGAGCAGGGCGCGGATCCGCGTCCGCCGGGGTAGGAGCGCGGTGGCGCGGAACAGCAACCAGGTGAGCAGCGTCGCGCCGAGGGCGGCGCTCAAGATGCCGAGCTTCGCCTCCTCGAGCTGCCGCCCGTCGAAGGCGAGCGTCGCGACCAGCAGCGCAACGGTGAAGCCGATCCCGGCGATCGTGCCGCCGCCGGCGACCGCCGCCCACCCTACGGGCGGACGTAGCCGTCGGCCGCTGAGCCGCGTTAGCAGCCACGCGCTGCCGAGGATGCCCACCGGCTTGCCGACGACGTAGCCGACAAGGATCCCGAGAGTGATCGGCGAGCCGAAGGCGTCCGCGAGAAAGCCGCCGTCGATTGCGATCCCAGCGTTCGCGAGCGCGAACAGCGGCACGATCACGTAGCTCGTCCACGGATGGAAGAGCTGCTGCAGCCGCTCGTTCGTCGACGTGGCCGATCTGAGCTCCGTGCCGGCCGCGCGTGCCAGCTCCGCGGTGGGTTGCTCGCG
>DASZCE010000210.1:0-5941 GCA_035943455.1 Gaiellaceae bacterium
GGATGATCACGACCTCGTCGGCGATCTGCTCGACCTCAGCGAGGACATGGCTGGAGACGAGGATCGTGCGGCCCCGCGCCGCCAGCGAGCGAAGCAGATCACGCAGCCAGCGAATCCCGGCCGGGTCGAGCCCGTTGGCCGGCTCGTCGAGGACCAGCAGCTCGGGATCGCCGAGGAGCGCCGCTGCAAGTCCGAGCCGCTGGCGCATCCCCATCGAGTACCCGCCGACGCGCCGTCTCGCCGCCTCCTTCATCGCGACCAGCTCGAGTACCTCCTCTACCCGCGACGACGGAATCGCGGCCTGCGCTGCGAGCACGCGAAGGTGGTTACGCCCCGATCGCCCCGGGTGGTAGCGAGAGGTCTCCAGCACCGCCCCCACCTCACGAGCGGGATCCTCGAGCTCGCGATAGGGCTTCCCGAGCACCCGGGTCGTCCCGGAGGTCGGCCGGATGAGGGACAGAATCGCCTTCAGCGTCGTCGTCTTGCCGGCGCCGTTCGGTCCCAGGAAGCCGGTGATGCGCCCCGGCGTGACGCGAAACGTGAGGTCGTTGACAGCGACCGTCTTGCCGTAGCGCTTCGTGAGGTGATCGACCTCGATCACGGTCGCTACAGCACGGAGACGAGCACGCGCCGCCGGCGCGGGCCGTCGAACTCGCAGAAGAAGATCCCCTGCCAGGTCCCGAGCACGAGCCGCCCGCCGTCCAGCGGCACGACGACCTGCGGGCTCATCAGCCCCGAGCGGATGTGCGAGGGGGCGTTCTCCTCCCCCGCTTCGACGTGCTGCCACCCCCATTCGTCGCCGACGATGCGCTCCAGCGCGCGCTCGAAATCGCGCGCGACCGCCGGATCGGCGTGCTCGTTGATCGTCACACCCGCCGTCGTATGCGGGACGAAGACCAGCGCCGCAGCGCCGTCGGCCCCCTCGACGGCAGCTTCGACGTCACGGGTGATGTCGATCAGCTGCGTGCGCTGCTCACTCCGGAGGGTGATCTCGCGCACGGCACGTATCCTAGGCGCGTGGGCGCCGCTCCCCCGTCAAGCCGCGAGCTCGACGCCTATCGCCACCGAGTCGACCGTTTCATCGCGGAGCTCGACGAGGAGTACTACCTCCACTATGCGGGCCACAAGGACACGCTCGACCTCACGCCGCTGTACGAGCGGTATCCCGAGCTCTCGACCCTGGAGCAGGCGCAGGCGCTGGGCGCGGCGGCGGACGGCGACCGGGGCATCGCGGAGCTCTGGCGCTTCGCCTCGGAGAACTTCCTCGCCGAGCTGACCCGGGAGCACAGCGAGAAGACCGCGGCCCTGGAGGCCGAGCTCGAGGCGACGGTCGACGGCGAGACGATCCCCTACCGGATGATCCGCCCGACGATGGCCAACTCCGCGGACCGCTCGAAGCGGCAACGCCTGGAGGAGGCGAGGAACCGCCTCTCCGACGAGCACCTCAACCCGATTCTCGCCGACGCGGCACGAACCGTGAGCGCGGCGGTGCCACCCTTAGGCTCCGAGACCTACCTCGACCTCTACCGCCGCTTCGGCTTCCGCCTCGACGAGCTCGCGGACCAGTGCCGCGGCGTGCTGGAGTCGACCGAGGGACTGTACGAGGAGACGGCCGACCGCCTCTTCCGCGCGCGGGCGGGCGTCGGACTCGGCGAGGCGGAGCGGTGGGACGTGGTGCGCGTCTTTCGGGCCGCCGGCTGGGACGCCGCGTTCCCGGCGCAGAAGATGATTCCTGCGCTGGAGGTCACGCTCGCCGACCTCGGCATCGACCTTCGCTCACAGGACAACGTCGAGCTCGACATCGAGCAGCGGCCCAAGAAGAGCCCGCGCGCATTCTGTGCGCCGATCGAGGTTCCCGGCCGCGTCGTGCTCGTGATCCAGCCGATGGGCGGCGCGGACGACTGGCGTGCGCTCTTCCACGAGGCCGGCCATACAGAGCACTACGCTCACGTCGCCGCGGACCTTCCGGTCGAGGCGAAGCGCCTCGGCGACGTCTCCGTGACGGAAGCGTGGGCGACGCTGATGGAGCATCTCCTGCTCGAGCCCGGATGGCTGGCGCGCCGCCTCGACTTCCCAAAACCGCACGATTTCGCCGCCGAAGCAGCGACCGGCTCGCTCTACCTCCTTCGCCGCTACTGCGGCAAGCTCCTCTACGAGCTCGAGTTCCACCGCGTCAGGGAGCTGGACGAGAAGGCGATGTCGGCCCGCTACGTCGAGCTGCTCGGCGGCGCGTTGAAGATCGAGCCGAGTCCCACGGACTACCTCAGCGACATCGATCCCAGCTTCTACGTCACGGGCTATCTCCGCTCGTGGGCGCTCCAGTCACAGCTCCGTGAGCACTTCCGGGAGCGATTCGGCTCCACCTGGTTCGCCGATCGGAAGGCAGGCGGGATGCTCCGCGAGCTCTGGTCCGAGGGCCAGCGGCTGAACGCCGACGAGCTGCTGGCCGAGGTCACCGGCGCAGGCCTCGAGATGGAGGCGTTCGCCGAAAGCCTCCGCGATCAGCTCGGTCGCTAGAGCGCACCGCCGGCGACCGGCGGAGCGCCCGCAGCAAGCGGGCTCTCGTCGCCGCCGGTCCGGGCGAGGTGGTCTTCGACGAGCAGCAGGTTGTCGCCGGCACGCTCGACGGTCGACAGCAGGTGCGACATGCTCGCGACCTCCTCGCGCTGCTCCTGGAGGAACCAGTGGAGAAACTGCTCGCCGACGAGCTGCCCCTCTTCCCGCGCCAGGGCGACGAGCGCGACGATCTGCTCGGTGACGCGCTTTTCCTGGTCGAGCGCGAGCGCCACCGGCTCCCTGGCGCTTCCGAAGTCGGTTCGCGGCGCCTCGACTCCGGGGATCGTCACGGGCAGGTCCGCGTCCAGCAGGAACTGCACGATCATCATCGCGTGGTTTCGCTCCTCGACCGCCTGGCGGTAGAAGAAGGCGGCGAGCTGGGACAGCGCCTCGGAGTCGTAGTAGACGGCAATCGCCACGTACTGCTGCGACGCGGCGAACTCGTAGCCAATCTGCTCGTTGAGCGCTTCCCCGAACCTCGCCATGGCCCGAATTTATCCCACCCGATGTCCTGCAAAGTGAATACGCTTTATTCATGCAGCGGAGGCGGGTGGTCATCGTCGGCGCCGCCGGACGGGACTTTCACAACTTCAACGTCGTCTACCGCGGGCGAGACGCGTACGACGTCGTCGCCTTCACCGCCGCGCAGATTCCGAACATCGACGGCCGCGTCTACCCGGCCCAGCTCGCCGGCGAGCTCTACCCCGCTGGAATAGCGATCCGCCCGGAGGCCGAGCTCACCGATCTCATCCGCCGACATGCGGTCGACGAGGTCGTCTTCGCGTACTCCGACGTCCCACACGAGCACGTGATGCACATCGGATCGCAGGCCCTCGCCGCGGGCGCCTCGTTCCGTCTCCTTTCTCCCCACGAGACAACGCTGACGTCCTCGAAACCGGTCGTCGCCGTCTGCGCCGTGCGGACCGGCTCGGGGAAGAGCCAGACGACGCGTCACATCGCCGCGCTTCTGCGCAGGGACGGGAAGCGCGTCGCCGTACTGCGGCATCCGATGCCGTACGGCGACCTGACCAAGCAGGCCGTCCAGCGGTTCGTCGACTACGCGGACCTCGATGCGGCCGACGCCACGATCGAAGAGCGCGAGGAGTACGAGCCCCACATCGCCGAGGGCAACGTCGTCTTCGCCGGGATCGACTACGCCGCCGTCCTTGATCAGGCCGAGCAGGAGGCCGATGTCATCCTCTGGGACGGCGGCAACAACGACACGCCGTTCGTGAAGCCGAACATGCACGTCGTCGTCGTGGATCCACACCGGCCGGGACACGAGCTCCGCTACCACCCGGGCGAGACGAATCTCCGGATGGCACACGTATGCGTCGTCAACAAGGTGGACACGGCGCCGCCGGAGGGAGTCGAGGCCGTGCTCGACTCGATTCGGAAGCACAACCCCGGCGCGAAGATCGTGCTCGCCGCCTCGCCTTTCCACCTCGAGGAGAACGGCGTGACGATCCAGGGCAAGCGAGTGCTCGCGATCGAGGACGGGCCGACGCTCACCCACGGCGAGATGAGCTATGGAGCCGCCGTGCTCGCAGCGAAGGCGAACGGTGCCGCCGAGCTGGTCGATCCACGGCCCTTCGCCGTCGGGTCGATCGCGAAGACGCTCGAAGAGTGGCCGCACATCGGGCGGCTGCTCCCGGCGATGGGCTACGGGCGGCTCCAGATCGAGGAGTTGAAGGAGACGATCGACCGCTCGGACGCCGACGTCGTCTTGATCGGCACGCCCATCGACCTCAGGCGCGTGATCGACTTCGACAAGCCCGCGCTGCGCGTGACGTACCGCCTGCGGGAGCTTGGCGAACCGACGCTTGCGGACCTCCTCGCCGAGGCTGGTCTCATCACCGGAACGGAAGCCGCCGCACTCGCTTGACGACTGTTGTCGCGCTCGGCGGCAATGCGCTGATCCGCCCCGGAGATCGCGGCACGGCGGCCGAGCAGGCTGCGCGGCTCCGCCAGGCGGCCGACTCGCTCGTGCCGCTGCTCGCGGACGGCCGCCTCGTGATCACCCACGGCAACGGGCCGCAGGTCGGAAACGAGCTGCTCCGGCAGGAGCGCGCCGCCGACGAGGTGGCTCCGCTGCCGCTCTACCTGGCGGTCGCACAGACGCAGGCCCAGATCGGGGCGCTCATCGAGACCGAGCTGGGAACGCGCGTAGGACGGCCGGTCGCGTGTCTGCTCACCCACGTCGTCGTGCGCGACGACGACCCTGCGTTCGGGCAGCCGACGAAGCCGATCGGACCGTTCTATTCGTCCGAGCAGGCGCGGAGGCTCGAGCGAGAGCGTGGCTGGATGCTCGTCGAAGAACACGGCCGCGGCTGGCGCCGCGCCGTTCCCTCGCCCGCGCCCATCGAGGTGGTCGAGCTCGCCCAGGTGCGCGCGCTCCTGGAAGCAGGGACGCTTCCGATCGCCTGCGGTGGCGGCGGGATTCCGGTCGTGCGCCGCGACGGCCGCCTCCACGGCGTCGACGCGGTGATCGACAAGGATCGCGCCTCCGCGGTGCTCGGCGCCGGGCTCGGGGCGGAGCGGCTCGTGATCCTCACGGACATCGGTGCGGTCAAGCGCGGCTTCGGGACGCCGCGCGAGGAGGAGCTGCGAGAGCTGTCGGTCGACGAGGCGGAGCGGCTGTTGCCGGACCTGGCCGCGGGTTCGATGCGACCGAAGGTCGAGGCCGCGATCGCCATGGCGCGCTCGGGCGGAGAGGCGATCATCGCCGCGCTCGACCGGGTCGATGACGCGCTGGCCGGAAACGCCGGCACTCGCATCCGCTCGTAGTCGAACCAGCGACGATCCGGGACGGTGGCCGAACCGGTCCGGCCGACCCGGCGAATGAGTAGCCGACCCCACGGCGCCGACTCAGCGGCGCCGACCAACAGAGGCCCGGTGGGTTTGCCACTGCGGCCGCTCACGAAGGAAGGAGCCGCATCTCCATGCGCACTCTTGTGCTGGCCGTGCTCGGCGTCATGCTCGCCGCCGCAGTGCTCGTCCTCAGAGGGCCTTCTCCGGAGGCCGGTGAGGCGTCGAGCCACCGCGAGGCGCCGCTGATCGCTGAGGATCCGTCGGCCGATACGACCGATCTGTACGCGTTCAGAAGCGTCGACGCCCCCAACTCCCTCACGGTGATCGCGAACTGGATCCCCGCTGAAGACCCCGCTGCCGGACCGAACTGGTACCGCTTCTCCGAGCGCGCGCGCTACAGCATCAAGATCGACCGGAACGGCGACGCGAGGGCCGACGTCACGTACCGCCTCCGCTTCAAGAACCGGGAGGACTCGCTCTTCCTCGGCAACACGGTGCAGGACTACACCGTCGCGCGCCTTGGGCGCGGAGACGAGGAGATCGTCGCCCGTGGAGTCACTCCGCCGAACAACAT
>DASZCE010000211.1:0-6954 GCA_035943455.1 Gaiellaceae bacterium
ACCCGAGCCTGTCGAGCTCGAGCGCAACGGCAGAACCCACACGACCGCAGCCGACGACCAGGATCTTCATTGCCCCGAGGTTACCGATACCGGTTCCTCTTCCAGGACGCCCTGGGGGTACGCGATCACCATCACCTCGCAAGGCGCGTTGCGGAGCACGTAATCCACCGTCGGGCTGAAGAACCGGGATTGGCGACGCCAGCGCGGCGACGAGCCCATCACGATCAGATCGACGCCTTTTCGTCGCGCCTCCGCGACGATCGCCTCGCCGATCGAGCGGGCGCGGTTGATCTTTCCTTCGACCGTGACGCCGTGCTCCGCCGCGAGGAGCTTGGCCTCGGCGAGCGACGCCTCCGCGCGCTCCTCCGCCTCGATCATCTGGGCCTCGAGGGGCTTGTCCATCGGTACAGCGATCACGTGGAGCGCGCTCACCGTCGCCCCTTGCTCCTCGGCGAGCTTGATCGCGGTCGCCAGCACCTCCTCGCCTATCGGGCCGAGCTTCATCGGCACGAGGATGCGCTCGTAGACCCCCTCCGGCGTCGGGACGAGATCTGGCTCTGCCGGCACCACCCGCCCGAGCACAGGCGCCCGCGCCGAGACGCGGGTGGCGACGTAGACCACGGCTCCGAACGCCAGCCACAGCGGCCCCGCAATACGCGTCGCGTCATGGGTGACGAGCGCCATCACCCAGATTGCGAACGTGAGCGGTGCGCCGACCACGGCGGCAGTGAGGGGGGCGCGGAAAGGCCGCGGGAGCTCGGGCTCCGTGAAGCGCAAGCGGATGACGGCCAGCTGGGCGGCGGTGAACGCGAGGAGGACGCCGAAGCTGAAGAGTCCGGCCAGGAACTGCACCGCCTCGGTCGGGATGAAATGGCCAATGACCAGGAGCGCGGCGGCAATGAGCGCCGCGCCGACGATCGCGGCGGGCGAGATCAGCGTGCGGCGGTTCAGCGTTCCGAACGTGTGCGGCAGCATCTGGCGCTGGCCCATCGAGTAGGCGATGCGCCCTGCGCCGGAGATCGACGTCGTGACGGCCGTGAGGAGCACCAGAGCGCCCGTCAAGCCGACCGCGACCCGGACGACGTCGCCTGCGGGCTCCGGCAACTCTGCGTCGAGCGCAGCGGCGAGCCCCACGAGCGGGGCGCGCAGCCATTCGGCTCCGAGCGCTGCGCCGCCCGGGTAGGCCGAGATCGCGACCAGCCCGATCGCGAACGACACTGCGACGACGAGCCCGATGCCCGCGAAGAGGCTGCGGGGAAGCGTGCGACCGGGCTCGCGCGTCTCAGCGGCGAGATTCGCAACCGTCTCGAGCCCCGTGTACGCGAGCATGGCGAGCGGCAGCGCGAAAGCGATGTCGCTCCACGCCGGCGCCGTACCGAGGTCGACGCCCTCTGTAATCGCGTCGGCCGAGAAGAGGAGCGCGAATCCGAGCAGGATGAGCAGCAGATGGGACGCAAGCGCGAGCCCGGCTATCAAGATCGCCGTGCGGTAGAGGCTCGTCCGGCGGACGAGGCGCAACGCCGCGGTCCCGAGGATTACGACGACGCCGACGACCGTGTCCCACGGCTCGTCCGTCAGCCGTTCCCAGCCGACCGCGTGACCGACGTAATGCGGAACGAACAGGCCGGCGAGCGCCATTACGATCAGGTAGTCGAGGATCAACGCCCAGCCAGTCAGGAACCCGGCGGGGTCGTTGAACGCGCGGCGGACGAACGTCGCCGCTCCTCCGGGCTCCGGGATTGCGCTGGTTCCTTCCGCATAGGAAAGCGAGACGAGCAGGAAGAGCACGCCGACGGCGAGCAGGACCCACGGAGTGAACCCGAGGGCGTAGATGGCGACGACACCAAGCGCGAAATACAGCGACGAGGCGATCTCGCCGTAAGCGACGGCGGCCAACGACGGCACGTCGAGGACCCGCTGGAGACCTGGGAGCTTCCTAGCCACGTTGCCGCTCCAAGTAGAGCCGCGCCGCTCCGGCAGCGATGAAGAGCGCGCCGATCAGAAGCCCCAACCCGCCTCCGACTCCCCCGGCGACGGTCCGCACGATGATCGCCGCTCCCAGGGCGACGAGGATCCCGCTGAGAACCAAGGTGATCACGCGGCCCTCCGTCCGGCGACGATGAGCACGCGGCTGGGCGCGTGCTTGAGGACGTAGTCGGCTGTGCCACCGAAGACCCGCGTCCGGCGCCGCTCGCGCGGAGCTCCCAACGCGATGAGCTCGGCGTTTCGGCGTTCGACCTCCTCGACGACGGCCGGCCCGGCGGCGCGCGCGCGCAGGAGTCGGGTGACGGCGCGGACGCCGTAGCGCTCCACGAGCGCGGCCGCATTGTCGAGCACGTCGTCGGCCTCCCGCTCCGCGTCCGGCAGCTCGACGTCGAGCGGCAGGTCGAGCGGGACCTCGATCACGTGGATGACGGCCACCGTCGCTCCTCGCTCGGCCGCTAGGCGCGCCGCCGCCACGAGGGCCTCCTCAGACTCGGCGGAGCGCACCACTGGAACGAGGATCGTCCGATACTCGACCGTGAGCGCCGGACCGAGGACGACGACGGGAGCCCGGACCGTCTCTCGAAAGCCGACACGCACGATTCGCCGCCGATAGACGGCGTAGCCCACGAGGCCCAACGCGAGCCAGCCCAAGCCTGCGTAGCGGGTGTCGGGCGTCTGCCAGACGACGACGATCCAGGCCACGCCCGTGGCGACCGCACCGACCAACGCGAACACCGGCCAGTCGACGCCGCCGGCACGGAGATTGGGACGCCCGCGGAAGACGAGCTCCGCGTCCCGCCGCTTGTAGCGCAGTGCGATCACAGAGACATGCGCGATCGCGAACGAGAGCATCGCGCCGAACGAGTACATCGTCCCGAGGAAATCAACGCGGCCCGGGAGCAATGTCACGATCGACGCGAAACCCGCAAACACGACGAGAGCGATCCACGGCGTCTTGAACGTCGGGTGGAGTCGTCGGAAGACGGCCGGGAGCTGCCGATAGCCCGACATCGCATATGTGATGCGGGAGGCGCCGATCACGCCCGCATTCGTGGCGATGAAGAGGATGGTGGCGGCGAGAATTCCGACGTAGATGCGCAGGGCGTCGAGCGCGAACCCGGAGAGACCCATGTTGTCGACGACGCCAAGCACGGGGTCGTTCGCGTACCCGCCTTCCTCGGGCGGGAGGCCGAGCAGCGTCTCGCCGTTTTCCACTGGGAGCGCCGAGAGTGCGATCGCCGGCAGCGTGAAGTAGATAACCCAGACGGCGATCACCGTCAGCAGGTACGCGCGCGGGACGTTTCGCGCCGGGTCGCGCGCCTCCTCCGCCAGGTTGGAGACGGTCTCGATTCCGGTGTAGGCGATCATCGCGACCGGGATCGCGAGAAAGAAGTCGCCCCAGGTGGGCGCCACGCCGAAGTCAACGTTGTCGACGAGGATCTCCGGGCTCAAGACAAGCGCGAACCCGAGCAACACGAGGAGGAGCTGAGTTGCGAAGTCGACGACCGCGAGGAAGATATTGAGGGTCGCCGCCTCCCGGATGCCGACGACGTTAAGGCCGACGAGGACGACGATGACGATCGCGCCGCCGATGATGTCCCACGGGTTTTCGCGCAGCGGGTCCCAGAAGATCGCGAGGTAGTGCGGCACGAAGAACGCCGAAATCGAGATCGTGATCACGTAATTGAGCATCTGCGCCCACGCCGCGCCGAAGCTCACGACCTCGTCGAAGGCGTGCCGTGCGAAGCTCGACGAGCCGCCCGCCTCCGGAAAGCGCACTGTCCCCTCCGCGTAGGTCATCGTCGTCGCGGCGAAGATCAGGCCGGCGATCAGGAACACGAGCGGCGTCAGGCCGAGCGCGAAGACCGCCGTCACGCCGAGCGCGTAGTAGATCGACGACCCGACGTTGCCGTACACGGTGGCGAACAGGGCGGGAGCGCCGAGTACCCGCTCCAGGCCCTGCTGCCTGCGCCGCCGAGGCACCGATGAACCCTACGCCCTCCGGGCGTTAGCCTCCGCGGCAGTGAAGATCTTCATCATCGGCGCGGGGCAGGTCGGCTCGACGATCGTGGAGGCGTTGCACGGAGAACACGAGCTCACGCTCGTCGACGAGGACGCAAGTCGGCTCGAAGCGATCGGCTCGCGGTTCGACGTCGCGACGGTCGAGGGCAACGGGACGAGCCGCCGGACGCTGGAGGATGCCGGCCTGCCCGGGTCCGACTTGCTCATCGCCTGCACGTCGCGCGACGAGGTCAACATCATTGCGTCGATCTTCTGCCGGGCGCTGACGCCGAACACCCGGACAATCGTCAGGACCGGCAACGAGGAATACCTTGACGTGTGGCGCGAGCGCCAGCTCGACGTCGATTGGGTCGTGTCGTCGGAGCGCGAGGCCGCGCTCGCCGTGCTGCAGACGATCGGCGTGCCGGCCGCCCGGCAGACGGACGTATTCGCGGACGGACAGGTGCAGATCGTCGAGTTCGACGTCGTCGCTCCCGCTCCCACGGTCGAGCGGGAGGACGTCTCGATCATGAAGGCGGCGGAGGAGGCCGCGAAGCGCCCACGCCGCGGCCGGTTCGAGGACGTCGTCGGACGCCGGCTGAGCGAGGCGCTCATTCCGGCGGACTCCAAGGTGGCGAGCATCATCCGCGGCGAGGAGGTCGCGATTCCGCGCGGTGACGAGCGAATCCGGCCCGGCGACCGGATCGTCGTCATCGGGTCGCCCGCGGCCGCGCGGGAGTGGAGCGAGCTCCTGACGCCGCGGCGGAAGGTGAACGACGTCGTCGTCTTCGGCGCCGGCCGGATCGGGACGGCGACTGCGCGCATCCTCTGCCAGCAGGGCATCCGCGTGCGCTTGATCGAGAGCAATCCTGAACGCGCGAAGGAGGTGGCGGAGCTGATCCCCGAGGCGCGGGTGTTCAACGCGACTGGCACCGACCCGGAATTCCTCGAACGGGAGCACATCGGGCGCTCGGACGCCGCAGTCTTCGCGATGCGGGAGGACTCGAAGAACTACTACGCCGCGACGCTGGCGAAGCTGCACGGCGTCCAGGCCACGATCGCGATCGTCCATGACACGGTCTCGATGGAGGTGTTCGAGCGTGCAGGCGTCGACGTTGCGATCAATCCGCGACTGATCACCGCCGAGGAGATCGTCCGGTTCGCACGGGACCCGCGCACGAGACAGGTGGCGATGCTCGAGCAGGATCGTTTCGAGGTCCTCGACATCACGGTCAGACCCGAGAGCGACCTGGCCGGCAAGCGCTTCCGTGACCTCCCGACGACGGGCTCGCTGATCGGGGCCGTCGTGCGCGAGGGGCGGGCGATCTTCCCCCACGGCGACGACGTGCTCGCGGCCGGTGACCGCGCAATCATCTTTACGCCTTCGAGCCGCATCCACGAGGTCGAGCGCAGGCTTTGACCGTCCGCCGCGGCGTGCTCGGCGTCGACGTCCTCGGGAGCCTCAATCTCGTCGCCGCGCTGATCAAGTACCTCAGCCTGGCGATGCTGTTCCCGATCGCGTTCGCGATCGGATATTCGGAGTCCGTTTGGCCGTTCGTGATCACAGGGGTTGCGGGCGGCGGCGCTGCGTGGGCGGTCGAGCAGCTCACCGAGGGCAAGGAGCGGGTCGGGATCCGCGAGGGCTTCCTGGTCGTCTCGCTGACGTGGGTGTTCGCCGCGGGGCTCGGAGCGTTGCCGTACCTCCTCTCCGGCGAAGACCAGATCTCGAACCCGATCAACGCCTACTTCGAGTCGATGTCCGGCTTCACGACGACGGGCGCAACGGTCTTGGTCGACGTGGAGGCGATGCCGAACTCGCTGTTGATGTGGCGCCAGCTGACCCAGTGGCTCGGCGGCATGGGGATCATCGTGCTCGCGCTCGCCGTGCTCCCGAGACTCCGCGTCGGCGGCCGCCAGCTGCTCGAGCACGAGCTGCCCGGTCCGGAGTTCGAGCAGATCACGGCCAGGATCCGCGACACGGCGCGGCGGCTGTGGGCGCTCTATGTCGGCTTGACGCTCGCGATGGTCGCGACCCTGACCGCATTCGCGTGGACGGGGATCGACGGGCGAATGAGCCCGTTCGAGGCGCTCGCACACGCGCTCACGACCTTGCCGACCGGCGGCTTCTCGACCGAGGCCCGAGGAGCGGAGGCGTTCGGCGCTGGATCGCAGTGGGTGATCGTCGTGTTCATGGTGCTCGCGGGCGCGAACTTCGCGCTCCTGTACCGCGCCTTCGTTCGCGGCGACGCCCGGCCCCTCGTGCGCGACGAGGAATTCCGGCTCTATATCGCTCTCCTTACACTGGCATCCCTTGTCGTCGTGGCGGAGCTCTGGGCCCAGGGCGTCGCGAGGGGAGAGGAGGCGGCCAGGGCCTCCATCTTCCAGGTCGTCTCGATGATGACGACCACCGGGGCAGCGAGCACCGACTTCAATCTCTGGCCGCTGTTCGCCGCGATCGTCCTCATCGCCGTAATGTTCTTCGGCGGCTCGGCGGGGTCGACGGCGGGCTCCGTCAAGGTGGTGCGGCACCTCATGATCGGCCGGATGCTCCGCCGGGAGCTCGACCAGACCGTTCATCCCGAGATCGTCAGCCGCGTCAGACTCAACGGAGTTCCGGTCGACGAGCGCATCCTGCGCGCGATCTCGAGCTTCGTTCTCCTCTACGTCGGCGTCTTCGCCCTCGGGACCTTCGCGCTACTAGCCGACGGCGCGCGGATCGATCTCGACCTGCGCCTGGTGGATGCGATCGCGGCGACCGCCACAACGCTCGGCAACGTCGGCCCCGCCCTCGGGTTCGCCGGGCCGATGGGCTCGTTCGATCCGTTCAGCGGTGTCTCGAAGCTCGTGATGATCGTCCTGATGTGGCTCGGCCGCTTAGAGATCATCCCGGTGGCTGTCCTCCTCTCACGGCACTACTGGAGGGTCTAGCGCGGGGGAACCCCTGGTTCCCCCGCGGACCGCCTCCTC
>DASZCE010000212.1:0-2497 GCA_035943455.1 Gaiellaceae bacterium
GAGAGGACGGTGGCCGTGTCCCGAATCGTCTCGCCGCGGCCCAGCTGGAGATCGTCGGAGCGGAGGTAGAGGCCGTGCCCGCCAAGCTGGGCGATGCCGACCTCGAACGAGACCCTCGTCCTCGTCGACGGCTTCTGGAAGATCATCCCCAGCGCGCGGCCGGGGAGGACGCGCTGGTCGGCGCGAGGCGCCGCCTTCATCCGTGCGGCGAGGTCGAGCACGAGCCGAAGCTCCTCGGCGGAGAAGTCCGCGACCCGCGTGAAGCTGCGGCCCTTAAGCGTCTCCGGGATCTCGAGCACGCAAGGATGGTAGTGCCCCGCGAGACTTGACAGTAAGACACTAAGGTTTTATACTCGCGCCGTAGTCAATTTGACGAAGCAAGGAGGAACAACGATGGCGACGCTGGTTCGCTGGGAGCCGTTTCGCGAGATCGCAGCCCTTCAGAACGACATGAGCCGTCTGATGGGGGCGTTCTTGGGCCAGGGCGACGGCGAGAGTGAGCGCACGTGGGTGCCGGCCGTCGATGTCTGGGAGAAGGACAACGAGCTCGTCTATGCGTTCGATCTGCCCGGAATCCCCGAAGACAAGATTTCCGTGGAGTTCGACGACGGCTCGCTGACCGTTAGCGGCGAGCGCGAGCGAACGGAGAAGGTCGAGGGCGATCGGTTCTATCGCTTCGAGCGGCGGTTTGGCAGCTTCTCGCGCAGCATTGGGCTGCCGCAGGGCGTGACCGAGGACGACGTCCAGGCCGATTACCGGGACGGCGTCCTCGAGGTCAGAGTCCGGCAGCCCGAGGCGCCGAAGCCGCGCCGGATTCAGATCGGCGGCGGCGAGAAGGCGACGATCGAGGGCAAGTCGACCCAGGCGTAACCCGCCTCAATCCGACGGAGAACGCCGGAAGGGCGGCCTCGGCCGCCCTTCCGTCTTAACGGAACCTGGTTCCGTAAACGGCGCCTCGGAGGACGCGCCTCGTGGTTTCAAGCCAGTTGGAGGCGGGGTTCTTTACAGAACCTGGTTCAGTTACGGGCTCACGGCTCGGAAACGAGCTCGCGGAGCCGGTTGAGGCCCGCGAACATCCGGCTCTTCACCGTCCCGAGCGGGACGCCCAGCCGCTCGGCGAGCTCGGACTGCGTGTAGCCGCCGTAGTACGCGAGCTCGAGCGCCTGCCGCTGGTCGGAAGGGAGCGAGCGGAGCGCCGTCTGCACTTCGACCCGGCCCGCGCGGACGGCCGCTTCCTCGGGCACGTCGCCTCCCGCGGCCTCCGGCTGCTCGTCGAGCGGCTCGGCGCGGCGACGATCCTCGCGTCGGACGAGGTCAACCGCTCGCCGGTGGACGAGCGTAAGCACCCAGGTCGACGGCGTCGCCCGTTCGCGCCGGTAGGCGTCGGCGGACCGCCAGATCGCGAGAAACGCCTCCTGGACGGCATCCTCGGCGAGCGCCTGATCGCGAAGGATGCGAAACGCCACCCCGTACGCCACACGGCCGAAACGGTCGTACAGCGCACCGAGCGCGGCCTCGTCGCCCGCGCCGATTGCCTCCAAGAGCTGTTCGTTCGACCGTTCTCGCACACGCCTCCGTTCCGGGAAGGCCGCCAATGCCAGCGCATATTCAGACATTGGCGCTCATCAGGATCTCACCCTTTGGAACGTTGGAACCGCCCTTGGCCTCGAGCGTGACCGCCACGGTATCCCCGCGCTCTACCGGACGCATCAATGGAACCATCACGCACCCGCCCCGAAAGAGGCCGGCGGGGCGGGGCACCTTGTTCTCGATCACCCACGCCTCGTAGGTCTTCTCCGCCGGTGCCCGGTCGACGCACGCGACGATGGAGGCTTCGTCGCCGGAGATCACGAGGCTGCCGCCGCCCTGCATCGCGACGACCCGCCGGCCGTCGACGTCGTTTCGCAGCGAGTTGGCCCAGAGGCCAAGGCCGACGGCGGCAACAGTCGCCGCGGCGGCAGCAACCGCGGTCGCCGGGAACAACCAGCGGCGGCGAAGCGGCGTTACCGGCGCCATACGCTCCTCGCGCGCCGCCCGAAGGATCCGGTCGCGAAGCTCCGGTCGCGGCTCCGGGCCCGTCGCCGCGTAGCCGAGCTGCACTGCGCCGGCCCGCAACCGCGCGACCTCGTCCGGGCAGCGCTCGCAGTGGTCGAGATGCCGCTCGTACGTCCACCGGTCCTCGGGTTCGAGGGCGTTCAGGGCGTATGCCGCCGCAAGATCGTGGATGTCGGGCTCGCCCATGCCGCCATTCTGATTCGCAGGCCGGACTGTGGCGGTTTACCGCAGCTCCGCCCGTGCGAACCGGGCCCAGAGGGGTGAAAAGTGCGGATCGGTCTTGAGGGCCTTGCGGAACAGACGTTGGGCGGCCGAGTCGCGGCCCAGGCAGCGCTCGATCATCGCGCGATGGAAGTACCGGTGGCCGTCGGGGAACCGGAGGGCTCGGTTCGAGTACGGGATCGCCTCTTTGCAGCGGCGATTGCGGACGAGTGCCCAAGAC
>DASZCE010000213.1:0-4612 GCA_035943455.1 Gaiellaceae bacterium
GCGCCAGAGCCCACCCTCCTCCTCACCAAGGCTGCTGTCGAGCCTTCACTCGTCGGAGTGCCGCCTCTGGCTTGGGACGGTCGCGCCGGCAAAGCCAGCACGACCTCTTCTGGTCGGCGCCGACGAGTCGGCGCCTTCGGCTCGCGACCCAGAGACTCGGCGGCACTACCGGAAGGGGCACTAATGCCGCGCCGAGCCGAAATTCAGGCGCGCGAGCTGGCGCCGGATCCCGTGCACGGCTCCGTGCTCGTCAGCCAGGTGATCAACCGCGTGATGGCGAAGGGAAAGAAGAGCACCGCCGAGAAAATCGTCTACGACGCGCTCGCCATCGCCGCCGAGCGCTCCGGGAAGCCGCCGGTGGAGGTGCTCGAACAGGCCGTCAAGTCGGTGACGCCGGTACTGGAGACCCGCTCCCGCCGTGTGGGCGGCGCAAACTACCAGGTGCCCGTCGAGGTCCCTGCCCGACGCGCACGCACGCTCGCGATCCGCTGGCTCGTGACGTTCGCGCGCGACCGCCGCGAGAAGGGCATGGCCGCGAAGCTCGCGGGCGAGCTGCTCGACGCGCTCGAGCAGCAGGGCGGCGCGTTCAAGCGCAAGGACGATCTGTATCGGATGGCGCAGGCGAACAAGGCCTTCGCGCACTACAGGTGGTAACCATGGCGACGTCGGCAACCAGAGCTCCGGCCACGCTGGAGCGCGTCCGGAACATCGGGATCATGGCCCACATCGACGCGGGCAAGACGACCACGACCGAGCGCATCCTCTACTACACGGGCCGCACCCACAAGATGGGGGAGGTCCACGAGGGCGCGGCGACGATGGACTGGATGGCGCAGGAGCAGGAGCGCGGGATCACGATCACGTCCGCCGCCACGACCGCGTTTTGGCGCGATTTCCGCGTCAACATCATCGATACGCCCGGGCACGTGGACTTCACGGTCGAGGTCGAGCGCAGCCTCCGCGTGCTCGACGGAGCGATCGCCGTCTTCGACGCCGTCGCGGGCGTCGAGCCGCAGTCGGAGACGGTTTGGCGCCAGGCCGACCGCTACCGCGTCCCTCGGATCGCGTTCATCAACAAGATGGACCGCGTCGGCGCGGACTTTTTCGCCTCCGTGCAGTCCATGGTCGATCGCCTCGGGGCGCGGCCGGTCCCCGTGCAGCTTCCGATCGGCCTGGAGGACAACTTCCGTGGCGTCGTCGATCTCGTCGAGATGCGGTCGATCACCTGGAGCGACGACCTGGGCATGTCGATGGAGATCGGGGAGATCCCGCCGGAGCTCAGCGAGCAGGCCAACGAGTATCACCACCAGCTGATCGACGCGGTCGCCGACCACGACGAGGAGCTGATGGAGGCCTACCTCGAGGACGAGTCGACGGTCGCGCCTGACATGCTGCGCCGCGCGCTGCGGGCCGCGACGCTCGATATCGCCGTGACGCCCGTCCTCCTGGGGACGGCCTTCAGGAACAAGGGCGTTCAGCCCCTGCTCGACGCCGTCATCGACTACCTCCCGAGCCCGCTCGACGTGCCGCCCGTCCACGGCCTCGATCCGCGAACCGAGCACGAGCTCTCGCGCCGGCCTGCGCTCGACGAGCCCTTCTCCGCGCTCGCGTTCAAGGTCATGTCGGATCCGTATGTCGGGAAGCTGACGTACATCCGCGTCTACTCGGGCCAGGTCAAGACCGGCGACCGTGTGATGAACACCACCTCGAATCGGACCGAGCGGATCGGCCGAATCCTGCAGATGCACGCGAATCACCGGGAGGAGCGGCAGGACATCGGTGCGGGGGAGATCGCCGCGATCGTCGGCCTCAAGCAGACGACCACGGGGGAGACGCTCGCCACGGACACGGCGCCGATCGTGCTCGAGTCGATGACGTTCCCGGACCCGGTGATCTCGGTCGCGGTCGAGCCGAGAACGAAGGGCGACCAGGACAAGCTCGCGACCGCGCTTCAGCGACTTGCGGAAGAGGATCCGACCTTCAGGGTGCGCAGCGACGAGGAGACGGGACAGACGCTCATCGCGGGGATGGGCGAGCTGCACCTCGAGATCATCGTCGACCGCCTGACCCGCGAGTTCAACGTCGACGCCAACGTCGGCCGGCCGCAGGTCGCCTACCGCGAGACCGTCTCGCGTCCGGTCGAGAAGGTTGAGGGCCGGTTCGTCCGTCAGACCGGAGGCCGGGGTCAGTTCGGCCACGCGATCATCAACCTCGAGCCGGCCGAGCCGGGGGAGGGGTACGAGTTCCTCGACAAGATCGTCGGCGGCCGCATCCCGCGCGAGTTCATTCCCGCGGTCGACCTCGGCATCCAGGAGGCGATGGAGTCGGGCGTTCTGGCCGGATATCCCGTCGTCGACGTGAGGGTCGAGCTCGTCGACGGGTCGTACCACGAGGTGGACTCGAGCGAGATGGCGTTCAAGGTCGCCGGCTCCATGGCCTTCAAGGAGGCGATGAAGCGCGCTCGGCCGAAGCTGCTCGAGCCCGTCATGGCCGTCGAGGTCGTGACCCCCGAGGACTACCTCGGCGACGTGATGGGCGATCTCAACGCACGACGCGGCCGGATCGAGCACCTGGAGCCGAGAGGAAACGCCCAGGTGATCAGGGCGCGCGTTCCACTCGCCGCGATGTTCGGATACGCAACCGACCTGCGCTCGACGACGCAGGGCCGGGCGACTTTCACCATGCAATTCGAGCGGTATGAGGAAGTGCCTCAGTCGCTCGCGAGCGAGCTCGTCGACTCGCAAACCGCGTAAAGGAGAAACGCTACGCGTCCAAAGTTCCACAACGGACAAGTCTGGAGGTAAAGGATTTGGCTAAGCAGAAGTTCGAGCGCACGAAGCCGCATGTCAACGTCGGCACGATCGGTCACATCGACCACGGCAAGACGACCCTCACCGCGGCGATCACGAAAGTCCTCGCCGAGCAGGGCACCGACACGAGCGTCCGCAGCTTCGAGTCGATCGACAACGCTCCCGAGGAGAAGCAGCGCGGCATCACGATCAACACGGCGCACGTGGAGTACGAGACGGCGAACCGCCACTACGCCCACGTCGACTGCCCGGGCCACGCCGACTACATCAAGAACATGATCACCGGTGCCGCCCAGATGGACGGGGCGATCCTGGTCGTGTCCGCCGCCGACGGCCCGATGCCGCAGCCCCGCGAGCACATCCTTCTGGCACGCCAGGTCGAGGTTCCGTCGATCGTCGTCTTCCTGAACAAGGCCGACATGGTGGACGACCCCGAGCTGCTCGAGCTGGTGGAGATGGAGGTGCGTGAGCTGCTCTCCGCCTACGAGTTCCCCGGCGACGAGATTCCCGTGATCACGGGCTCGGCGCTGAAGGCCCTCGAGGGCGACCCGGAATGGACGCCCAAGATCCTCGAGCTGATGGAGCAGGTCGACTCCTACATCCCGGAGCCGGTCCGCGACACCGACAAGCCCTTCCTGATGCCGATCGAGGACGTCTTCACGATCACGGGTCGCGGGACGGTTGTCACCGGCCGGATCGAGCAGGGTCAGATCAACTCGGGCGAGGAGGTCGAGATCATCGGCATCCACCCGGAGACCTCGAAGACCGTGGTCACCGGCCTCGAGATGTTCAACAAGACGCTCGACTTCGCCCAGGCGGGCGACAACGCCGGCGTCCTGCTGCGCGGAACCAAGCGCGAGGAGGTCGAGCGGGGCCAGGTCGTCGCGAAGCCCGGCTCGATCACGCCGCACACGCACTTCAAGGCCGAGGTCTACGTCCTCTCCAAGGACGAGGGCGGCCGCCACACGCCGTTCTTCAACGGCTACCGGCCGCAGTTCTACTTCCGGACGACGGACGTGACCGGATCGATTCAGCTCCCCGAGGGCCAGGAGATGGTCATGCCCGGGGACAACACGAACATGGAGATCGACCTGATCCAGCCGATCGCGATGGATCAGGGCCTCCGGTTCGCGATCCGCGAGGGCGGCCGCACCGTGGGTGCCGGTGTCGTCACGGAGATCGTCAGGTAAGGCCTACAGCCTTCGGTTCCACAACGGGTTGTCCAAGTAGGAAGAGAAAGGGTTAGCGCCGGTGCCGCAGTCGAAGATCCGAATCCGCCTGAAGGGGTACGACCATCAGGCGCTCGACCGCTCGGCGGCGTCGATCGTCGAGACGGCGACGCGCACCGGCGCGACCATCACCGGACCCGTACCGCTCCCGACGGAAAAGAACGTCTACACCGTCATCCGCAGTCCGTTCAAGGACAAGGACTCGCGCGAGCACTTCGAGATCCGCACGCACAAGCGGCTGATCGACATCCATAGCCCGACCCCGAAGACGGTCGACTCGCTGATGCGGCTGGATTTGCCTGCAGGCGTCGACATCGAGATCAAGTTGTAGGTAGGTATGACGGCTCTCCCGGCAACATTCGGCGGCGCCTGGCCCGCGATCACGCGGCGCCAGAGTCCACCCTCCTCCTCACCAAGGCTGTCCAGCCTTGGCTCGTCTGAGTGCGGCCTCTGGCTTGGTGCTCGCGACCCAGAACCGCGGCGGCATTACTGGAAGGGGCACTAGGACCGCTCGATGCCTGATACTTCGCGCGTGCAGACGCCCGAGCCGGTTCCGCCTGAGCAGCCGTACGA
>DASZCE010000214.1:0-6694 GCA_035943455.1 Gaiellaceae bacterium
GTGACGGACGGCAAGATCGGCGAGCTCACCTTCTTCCTCGACACGGACGTCCTGTTTCCGCTCTTCGGTCTCCCGCCGCGGCTCGAGTCCTAGCTACTCAGGCAAGACGGCACAGAGGCCCATGAACGAGACGAGCTCGAGCAGCTCATCCGAGGCGTTCCGCAGCCGGATCTGGCAACGGTGCCGCCGGGCGGCGAGCTGGAGCCGGCAGAGGGCGTCGACGGTGACGGCGTCCGGCGCGACGGTGCCGACATCGCAGACCACGAGCTCGGGCCGGCTCCGCATGAGGACGCCCCGAATCCGCTCGCAGAGCCCGGGGAGGTCGTCGGGAGCAATCGGCCCTCGGATGGCAAGGGCGACGGTCCGCGGGGCTGAGGCGCGCATCGGGAGTAAGACCGGGGAGCTGCCGGAAATTCATCGCGGGATGACCGATGAGTTCTGGGACGTTGCCCCGTCTTAAGGCTGTGATGACCGAGAGAAGGAAAGGAACCCTCCGATGACAATCCTCGACAACCGCAGGCGCTGGCTAGCGCTCCTCGTCCTCTGCCTCGGCGATCTCATGATCGTGCTCGACGTGACGATCGTCGGTGTGGCGCTGCCTTCGATCCGAACTGACCTGGGTTTCACGGAGAGCTCGCTCGCCTGGGTCGTCAACGGCTACCTGATCGTCTTCGGCGGCTTTCTCTTGCTGGGTGGCCGGCTCGGCGACCTCTTCGGCCACCGGCGCTTGTTCCTGATCGGCATCAGCCTCTTCACGGCCGCCTCGCTCGCATGCGGCGTCGCGACCTCGCAGGGGATGTTGGTCGCCGCGCGTTCGGTCCAGGGGCTCGGAGGGGCGATCGTGTCCGCCGTCGCGCTGTCGTTGATGATGATGCTCTTCACCGAGCCGGCCGAGCGGGCGAAGGCGATGGGCATCTTCGGTTTCGTCGCCTCGGGCGGCGGCTCCCTCGGTGTCCTGCTCGGTGGGATCCTGACGGACGTGCTCGACTGGCACTGGATCTTCCTCGTCAACGTTCCGATCGGGGTCGCCGTCGTCGTGCTCTCGCTGAAGCTGATTCCCGGCGAGCACGCCGCGGCTGCCGCGCTACGCCTCGACGTCGCCGGGGCGGTGACGGTCACCGCGTCCCTGATGCTCGCCGTTTACGCGATCGTGAACGGCAACGAGGTCGGCTGGATGACGCTCCGGACACTCGGCCTCCTCGGCGTGGCGGCGGTGCTGTTCGCGATCTTCGTGATAATCGAGGCCCGCATCTCCTCGCCGCTGATGCCGCTGGGTCTCTTCCGGCTGCGCAATCTCACCTTCTCGAGCATCGTCGGCGTGCTCTGGGCGGCGGCGATGTTCGCCTGGTTCTTCCTCTCGGCGCTCTACCTGCAGCTCGTGCTCGGCTACAGCCCGCTCGAGGTGGGACTCGCGTTCCTCCCCGGCAACCTGGTCATGGGAGCGCTCTCGGTGGGCGTCTCGGCGAAGCTGGTCATGCGCTACGGCGTCCGACTGCCGCTCGCGGCGGGCCTCGGACTCGCCGCCGTCGGGCTGCTGCTCTTCGCACGCGCACCGGTGGACGGCAACTTCGTGGTCGACGTCCTCCCGAGCATGATCCTGTTGGGCATCGGCGCCGGAATTGCCTTCAACCCCGTGCTCTTCGCGGCGATGAGCGACGTCGCGCCGACCGAGGCCGGGCTCGCGTCCGGGGTCGTGAACACCGCGTTCATGATGGGCGGGGCGCTCGGCCTCGCGGTCCTCGCGAGCGTCGCGGCCTCACGGACCGAAACGCTCGCCGCATCCGGCGACGGGACGCTCGAGGCGCTGACCGGCGGCTATCACGCCGCCTTCCTGCTGGGCGCGCTGTTCGCCGCCGCCGCGGCCGCCATCGGGGCAGCATTCCTCCGCACCAGGGCCGCGCCGGAGCACGGTGCTGAGGAGGCGATCGCAGTCCCGGCCATCGCCGAAGCAGATTGAGTCCCGAGGAGGCGAATGCGATGACGAATCACAAGGTGGCAACGCGTGAGGAGTGGCTCGCGGCGCGTCGCGAGCTGCTCGAGCGCGAGAACGAGCATGCGGAGCGCAGCGAGGAGCTCGCGCGCCAGCGGCAAGAGCTGCCCTGGGTTCCGGTCGAGAAGGACTACAGCTTCGCGACCGACGAAGGAACGAAGACCCTGGCGGAGCTCTTCGACGGGCGCTCGCAGCTGCTCGCCTACAACATCATGTTCGGGCCGAGCTACAGCGGAGCGTGCCCGGGTTGCTCGAGCCTCGCCGACCACCTCGACGGCGCCCTCGTCCACCTCAACCATCGTGACGTCACGCTGCTCTGCTTCTCACGGGCGCCGCTGGAGAAGCTCCAGGCGTACAAACGGCGCATGGGGTGGACGTTTCCCTGGGTGTCGACCTACGCTAGCGACTTCGCATTCGACTTCGAGCTCGCGCTCAGCGAGAAGCAGATCGCAGGCGTCGAGGAGATCCAGACAATGATCAAGGAGCCGCCCGACTGGCTCGAAGAGTGGGCAGACGCCGTCGGGACCGAGCTCGAGTCGGGGCTGGCGGAGAACCCGGCGTGGATCGCCTTCGCCCTCGAAGACGGCGTCGTCTACCACACCTACACCCGTGCGGCACCCGACAGGGATTTCGTCGTGCCGTACTTCATGCAGCTCCTCGACCGCACGCCGAAAGGCCGGGTCGACGAGTTTCGCGCAACTCGCCACGACGAGTACGAGGGCGCCGCCCGATGACGGCGCCGAACGTGGCGACGCGTGACGAGTGGGTGGCCGCACGGAAGGAGCTTCTCGAGCGCGAAAAGGAGCTCACCCGCCGGAGCGACGAGCTTGCGCGGAAGCGCCGCGAGCTGCCGTGGGTCCGGATCGAGAAGGAGTACGTGTTCGAGACCGAGCAGGGGACAAAGACGCTGGCCGAGCTCTTCGACGGGCGCACGCAGCTCCTCGTCTACCACTTCATGTTCGGCCCGAAGTACTCGGCCGGCTGTCCGACCTGCTCCTCGATCGCGGACACGTTCGACGGCGTCGTCGCCCATCTCAACCACCACGACGTGACCATGCTCGCGATCTCGCGCGCGCCGCTCGAGCGGTTGCTCGCCTACAAGCGCCGCATGGGCTGGCGGTTCCCGTGGGCCTCGTCGTACGGAGGCGACTTCAACTTCGACTTCGGCGTCTCGTTCACCTCGGAGCAGCAGCGGACGGGCGGCGAATACAACTTCCGGAGCTTTCCGACGATGCAACCGATCATCGAAGCCGACGCCGGCCCCGTAGCGGAGCAGGCCGTTGCCACCGGGACCGATCCGGCGGAATACATGATGGAGGCGCCGGGTATGAGCGCATTCGCGCTCATGGGCGAGGACGTGTACCACACCTACTCGGCCTACGCCCGCGGTCTCGACGTGCTGATGGGCTACTACCAGTGGCTGGACCGGGCTCCGGCGGGCCGGAACGAGGGCGCCGGGCTCTGGATCCGCCGCCACGACGAATACGAATGAGCGCGCTCGCCTCGCAAAACAGAGCTGTGGCCCTTCTCGCAGCGGCCGTTGTCGTCGCCTGGGCTGTCTCCATCGAGCGGATGTCCGGCATGGACGCCGGTCCCGGGACCGACCTTGGGGGACTTGGCTGGTACCTCGGCATCTGGGTGACGATGACGGCCGCGATGATGCTGCCGTCGGCGGCGCCGCTCGTTCGACGACTCCGGCGGGGACTGCCGATGGTGGTCTTTACCGCCGAGTATCTCGCGGTCTGGACCGGTTACGGCGTCGCCGCCTATGCGCTCTTCCGGCTTGCGATTGCGACCGGCTGGCTCACGTGGGACGCGGGCGGCCCGTATCTGGCGGGCGCTGTGATCGCGGCGGCGGGTGTCTACGAGCTGACCCCGCTGAAGGCGCGCTTTCTCCGTCATTGCCGCACGGCCGCCGGCCACAGTGGTGTCGCCTACGGTCTCGATTGCGTTGGCTGCTGTTTCGGCCTGATGGCGGCACTGTTCGCCCTCGGGGTGATGAGCATCCTCTGGATGGCCCTCGTCGCCGGCGTCATCTTCGCCGAGAAGGTGCTCCCGCACGGCGTCACGCTTACCCGCCTCGTTGCACTGGTCTTCGTCGTCCTCGGGATCTGGGTCGTGGCCTCCCCGGCCAGCGTTCCCGGGTTCACCGAGCCGGGCGGGTCGGTGGAGATGAGCCCGTGAACCGCGAGCTGGGCACTCGCGAGGAGTGGCTCGCGGCCCGGATCGAGCTGCTTGCACGCGAGAAGGAGCTGACCCGCCGGAGCGACGAGCTGGCACGCGAGCGCCAGGCGCTGCCGTGGGTGCGGATCGACAAGGAGTACACCTTCGAGACCGAGGACGGAACGAACACGCTCGCCGGGCTCTTCGACGGGCGGTCGCAGCTCCTCGTCTACCACTTCATGTTCGGCCCGACGGTCGAGGGCTGGCCTGAGGCCGGCTGTCCGGGCTGCTCGTACACGGCCGACAGCCTTGACGGTGCCGTCGAGCATCTGCCGCACCGAGGCGTGACGTTCGTCGCCGTCTCGAGGGCGCCGCTCGAGCGGCTGCGCGCCTACAAGCGCCGCATGGGCTGGAGCTTCCCCTGGGTCTCGTACGGAGACACCGATTTCAACCTCGACTTCGCAGTCTTTACGGAGGAGGGGCGCCGCACCGGCAAGGGCTTTAACTTCGGCACGCCCAAGTACGCCGACGTCGACCTCAGAGATACCGAGCTGCACGGTCTCAGCGCCTTCGCGCTCGAGGATGGCGTCGTCTACCACACGTACTCGACGTACGACCGCGGCACGGACGCGCTCAACACCACGTGGCAGCTACTCGACCGGGCACCGACGGGGCGAGGCGAGAGCTTCGAGGGATGGCCGCGACGCCGCGACGAGTATCCGAGTGACTGAAGGGCTGGACGAGCTCCGACAGTCGTTGGCGGGCGCGGTCATCGCGCCGGGGGATGCCGACTATGACGCAGCTCGGCGCTGCTTCAACGCGCTCGTCGACCGCCGGCCGGCCGTGATCGCCCGCTGCCTTGGAGCCGCCGACGTGGTTACTGCGCTCGACTTCGCCCGCTCGAACGAGCTCGAGATCGCGGTGCGCGGCGGTGGGCACAACCCGGCCGGGCACTGCGTCAGCGACGGTGGCCTCGTGATCGACCTCTCTCTCATGCGCACGGTGGAAGCCGACGGCCGGGCGCGGATCGCGCGTGCCGGAGGCGGGGCGACCTGGCTCGACTTCGACGTGGCGACGCAGGCCGTCGGGCTCGCCACGCCGGGCGGTGTTGTCGGCTCGACCGGCGTCGGCGGACTTACGCTCGGCGGTGGGATCGGCCACCTCACGGCACAGCACGGCTTCACCTGCGACAACCTCGTCGCCGCGGAGGTGGTCACCCCCGGCGGCGCAATCGTTCACGCGGGTCCGCAGGATAATCCCGAGCTTCTGTGGGGTCTCCGCGGGGGCGGGGGAAACTTCGGCGTTGCGACGCGGCTCGATTTCCGTCTCCATCCTCTCGACGGCGTGGTCGGCGGCTTGCTGACGTATCGAGAAGACGTCCGCGACGCCTTTCGCCGCTTTCGCGACGTGGTGGCGGACTCACCACGTGCCCTGAGCGTGCAGGCGGGGCTCACGGTCGACGAGGCGTTGACACCGGTCTTCTCGGTCGCTCCGAGCTACACGGGCTCGAACGGCGATCCCGAAGCGCTACGCGTGCTGCGCTCGGCACCGGGACTCGTCGACGACGGCGTCCGTGCGCACACCTTCCTGGAGCAGCAGCGAGTCTTCGATTCGGCCTTCGGCGAGAACCGCCACTACTGGAAGGGCCACTTCGTCCGTGAGCTTCCGGATGACCTGATCGACATGTTGATCGAGCGTGTCGGCGCCCTCGGCCGAATCCCGGGCGGAGTTCTGATCGAGTCGCTCCACGGCGCGCCGAAGGAGATCGACGCCGGGTCAGCGGCGCTCGGCTTTCGCAACGCGGCGTTCAACATCAGCGCGATGGCGACGTGGCAGGACGCCCGGCTCGACGAGGAGCACATCGAGTGGGCGCGCGAGAGTGCTGCCGCACTCGAGCCGTGGGCTGTCGGCGGCGGCTATGCGAACTACATGCAGGCGGACGAGCCGATCGAGCGCGTCCGAGCGGCCTTTGGCGACTCGGCGTTCGAGCGGCTCCGGGCGCTGAAGAGGCGGTACGACCCGGACAACCTGCTGCGGCGAAACCAGAACATCCCGCCCCTCTAGAAGCCGTCTTGAAGTAGCGGATCGCATCGACCGGTCGTTTCCGACGGATGCCGGGCAAAGCCCGTCATCCTGAAGGCGGCGCCGCAAGCGGCGCCTTTAGGCGCGGAGCGCTCGATAGACCGTGACGGGGCGCGCGATGCCTTTGAGCGGCACCGGCCCGACCTGCTCGTAGCGGACACCCGCCGGTCGCCCGTTGGCGGCTGCGGCAGCCTCGCCCACGAAGACCTCGCCGGGGCCTGCCTGCGACGCGATCCTGGCGGCGAGGATGACGGTGAACCCGTAGTAATCGCCGTCGATATACGTCATCGGGCCGGCGTTAACGCCGACGTGGGCCGGCGGCAGCCCTTGCGGCTCCGCCCGCTCGACGAGCTCCAGCGAGCCGAGCACGGCCGTCTCCGGATCGCGGAAGTGGAGGTGAACGCCGTCGCCGAGCATCTTCACGACGACGCCGTTGTGGCGGTTCGCGATGTCCTGCAT
>DASZCE010000215.1:0-3622 GCA_035943455.1 Gaiellaceae bacterium
CATCCGGGCTCGGCCGCTACGACGCTTTAAGGCGGAGAAAGTCGGTCACACGCAGAAGACGGAGAATCGGCCGAACCAGCGGCGGGACAAGCCGGCAGCTCTTTTCATGGACGATCGTGGGCGCCACGAGTTCGTGGCGCCGTCCGCGCGTGACGAGCCGACAGCCTCCCGCGGCCAGGACGTTCTGGACCCACTCCGCCTCGGCGCCGTACGTAAGGGCAATCAGGTAGCCGTCGCTCGCGCCAAAGACGCTGACCGGTGTCTCGTAGAGTCGCCCCGAGTGGCGCCCGCGGTGTTCCACGACGCCGAATCCCGGCAGCCGGCGCGCGAACGGCCGCGTGAGGCGGTTCGTGATCAGGCGGTTGAACCGCGCCATCCGTCGGCCGAGGAGCGGTGCCACGGTCAACCTGGGGACTGAGCTGCGGAGACGACGACCAGGGGCACAGGGCAGCGGTCGACGAGGCCGCGCAGCACACCGCCAGGGCGGAGTGCGCGTCGTGTACGGCTCGTTCGGGCGACGACCACGGCCGCTGCAGATTGCTCGATCGCGACGCGGACGATGGCCTCCGGAGTCCCGCCTTCGGTGGCCTCGACGAGAAGCGGCCTCGCCTCGAGACCTGCGTCCCGGGCCAGAGCCACACCTTCCTCTGCGGTGGCTGTGGCGTCCCGCCTGGCGGCGACGCGAACCTCCTCGATCAGCTCATCGCGTACGCCAGCGGCGGACGTCGTCCGAACTCGCTCCACGGCGACGCGCGCGTGGACGTGCAGCACGATTGCGACGCGCCCGGGGAAGAGCGAGCCCGCGGCATCGACGGCTCGTGCGGCTGCCGGCGAGCCGTCGTAGCAGACGAGGATCGGCCGGCGGAGGCTGTCCGGCTGGCGTGCCATCGATCACGGCGTGCGGCGGCGCAACGTCAGGGCGCCGAGCGCGAGAGCGAGAACGCTGGTTCCGATGACGACGCCGACGTCGAGCCAGAGGCGGCTGTCGATGTCGTCGGCGGCGACCTTGGCAAGCGCCTCGTAGGCGTAGGTGAAGGGCAGGAAGTCTGAAATCCGCTCGAGGACGTCGGGCATACGTTCCCGCGGGATGAAGAGCCCGGCGAGCAGGAACTGAGGCAGGATGAAGACGGGCATGAACTGCACCGCCTGGAACTCGGTGGTGGCGAAGGCGCTCACGAAGAGGCCGAGCGCCATCCCGAGCACCGCGTTCGCGATCGCGAGCGCGACGACCGCCCAGATCGGTCCGGCGGTCTCGATGTCGAGAGCGCCAAAGGCGACGGCCGCCGTCACAAAGGCCTGGACCGCGCCGACGAACGCGAACGCGAGGCCGTAGCCGAAGAGCAGATCGAGCTTCGCGAGCGGCATCGACATCAGGCGCTCGAGCGTGCCCGTCGTCCGCTCGCGCAACATCGCGATCGAGGTGATCAGGAACATCATGATCAGCGGAAAGACGCCGACCATGGGTGTCCCGATGCGCGCGAAGGTGTTCGGCTGGTTGTCGAACAGGTACCAGAGCAGCGACAGCAACGCCGATGGCACGACGAGGACGAGCGCGACGGTACGCCGGTCGTGCCGCAACTGGCCGGCCACCCGGAGCGCGGTGGCAAGCGTCACGCCCAGGCTCATGACGCTGCCTCCGCGAGAGCGAGGAAGGCCTGCTCGAGCGTTTCGGCCTCCGTCTGTTCGCGCAGCGTTCGCGGCGGCCCGGTCGCGACGATCCGGCCCTCGCGCATCAGAATCAGCTCGTCGCAGCGCTCCGCCTCATCCATCACGTGGGTCGAGACGAGCACCGTCTTGCCCTCGTCTGCGAGCGCATGAAACTGGCGCCAGAGCTCGGTCCGCAACACCGGATCGAGCCCGACGGTCGGCTCGTCCAGCACGAGCAGCTCCGGGTCGCCGAGGAGGGCGACGGCGAGTGACGCTCTCGAGCGCTCGCCACCCGAGAGCGTGCGCACGACCTGGCTCGCCTGGCCCGTCAGTTCGGTCCGTTCGATCGTCTCGTCGATCCGCATCCTCGGCACGCCGAGGACGCGGGCGAAATACGCGAGGTTCTCGCGCACCGTGAGGTCGCCGTACACCGACGGCGCCTGCGTCATGTACGCGACTCGGCGCCGGAGCGAGGACGTCCCGGTCGGCAGGCCGAGTACGGTCACCTCGCCGCGGCGGACGATCTGAACGCCAACGATCGACCGCATCAGCGTCGTCTTCCCGGAGCCGCTCGGCCCGAGCAGGCCTGTGACGACGCCGTGCGGAACTTCGACAGAGATCGCCGGGAGGACGCGCTTGCCGCCGCGATAGACGTCGAGTTCGCGGACGGAGACCGCAGGGCCTTGCTCGCTCGACGTTGCCATAGGATATTCCTCAGTAGATGAATTCTGTGCCTGATGAAATAGCAACTGAACCATACGGACGTCAAATCGGGATCGACGGCGCGGCTGGTGGCGCGACGTAGCGGCCGGCGGCCGGGCGACTCCGGCACCCGCGAGGCGATCCGCGAGGCGGCGGCGCGGCTGTTCGCCGAGCGTGGTTACGACCGCACCTCCATGCGGGCGATCGCCGCGGCCGCCGGCGTCGATCAGAAGCTGATCGCCCATTTCTTCGGCTCGAAGCAACGGCTCTTCGTCGAGGTGTTCACCCCGCCGTTCGACCCCGCCGTCGCGATCCCGGAGCTGTTTGCCGCCGACCGGGCAGACATCGGGGAACGCGTCGCCAACTTTCTCCTCGGTGTCCTCGAAAGCCCGGAGGGCCGCCGTCGCATGACCGGGTTGATCCGCGCCGCCGCGTCCCAGCCTGAGGCGGCGGCGATGGTGCGCGACCTCATCGGCCGCGAGATCCTCGCGCGCATCGTCGAGGCGCTCGGTGTCGAGGACGCGGATGTCAGGGCAAGCCTGCTCGGCTCGCAGGTCGTTGGCCTCGCAATGGCCCGCTACATCGTCGGCGTCGAGCCGCTCGCCTCCATGCCGGCCGGCGCGGTCGCCGCCGCGATCGCTCCCAACCTCCAGCGCTACCTCGTCGAGCCACTGCCGGTCGCCGCTACGTCGCGTCGCGGACGGCGGGCGCGCCGCAAGCATCGCGACTAGATGTAGTTCCTAACGAGAGCCGGGCGATACGTCATGGAGGCTCTCTCGGTGGCCGCCCTGGACGTCCGCCCCCGGGTCTCTCGACGGAAAGGTCACGCCTCGAACCGCATGGTTAGGCGGTGTCGCTGAATCCCTCAGATCGTCCGAGGGACGGATCATGTAAGCCCAGAGAGGTTCGGCCGTAGCCGGAAACGAGCTGCGGGCGGTCGTCCGCCCGCAGCTCTCGTTCAGTCCGTTCCGGCCGGAGTTGCCGGCTGTGTCCACTAGCCGGTGTAGAGGTACGCGCCGGCCGTGCGGAAGTCGTTCGCAGCGTTGTCCGACCAGGAAACGATCTCCAGGCCCGCGGCCTCCTGCGCGGCGGCGTCAGACCAGGACGCCGAGTCCCACGAGGCGTCAGACCACGAGGCGTCCGACCACGAGGCGCTGTCCCATGACGCGCTGTCCCACGAGGCGTCGCTCCAGGAAGCGCTGTCCCAGGAAGCGTTGGCCTTCGCCGCGTCCGACCAGCTGGCCGCGTCGAACATAGGCGTCGACGTTCCGTT
>DASZCE010000216.1:0-3413 GCA_035943455.1 Gaiellaceae bacterium
ACGTGGTCTTGACCCACTCCCACTGGGATCACGTCTTCGGCGCGGTCGAGCTCGGCGCCCACGTCGTCGCTCACGAGCTCACGGACCGCTACTTGGCGGAGCTCGCCGCGACGGACTGGAGCGACGACGCGCTCGATCGCCGCGTCACGTCGGGCGACGTGTCGCAGGAGCACGCCGACAACGTCAAGGTAGAGCTGCCGTCGCCGCGTGACGTCCGCATCGCACTGGGCACGATCCTCTTCCGCGAGAGCCTTCGGTTCGAGCTCGGCGGCGTTCGCGCCGAGGTGCGTCACGTCGGCGGCGACCACGCGGACGACTGCACCGTGATCTTCATCGAGCCCGATGGGGTGCTCTTCCTCGGCGACTGCCTCTACGAGGCGCCGTCGGGCGGCTACACCGTCGAGCGACTCCCGCCACTGGTCAACGCCGTGCGGTCCTTCGGCGCCGAGCTCTACGTGGAGGGCCACAGCGACACGGTCCTCTCACGGGCCGAGCTCGAGGACGCGATCGCCGAGGCTAACGCGACAGTGGCACGATGAGCCGGCGATACGCCGCGCGGCTCCGCGGCTTCGTACCGAGGTCGTAGGCGCCGCCGGCAGGCCCGTTGAAGAAGCTCACGAACCGCACCCGCCCGTGCCGCCGGAGGAACGTCGCGAACGCCTTGACGTAGCCGGGGTCGTCGACGGTCATCCCCCACTCCGGAAACATGAACGGCTTGCGCGGATACGCGCGGTAGAGCCCCTCAGTCCGGTGGAAGGCGTAGACGCCTGAGGTGTTGTAGTAGTTGTTCCCGTAGGCGTCGACGTACTTCGAACCCGGGTAGTAGGCACGAAAGTGGTTGCCCGGGACGTCGGGAATTCCGACCGCGAGCGGGTTCCAGATCACCGTTACCGCCGGATACGGCATCGCAGGGACGTCGGTGCGGACCCCGGGCAGCCCGAGGCGCCGAAGTCTCGCGGTCATCGCGTCGGCCCTCCCTCCGTGCATCAGGATGTAGATCCGTTGAAACGCCCGCTTGTACCAGCGCGTCGAGTACGCAGCGCCGCGCCGGCCGCCGCTCGGCGTGAACGCGCAGTAGGGGTTCTTCGAGTTGTTCATCTCGGCCAGCGGCCTCACGAGTGCGCGCTTCCCCGATTGCGCAATCGCGAGGGCGAGACCGATCAGATGCGTATCGCCCTTGCCGAGCGCGATGGCGCTCGGCGTAAGCGTTCGCCCTCGGCCCTCGGGGTGGAGCGCGATATGAGGTCGCTCGAGCAAATTGTCGAGGAAGTAGCTGTAGGGCGATCCCCACGTCCGGCCCTGATCCCAGCCGAGGAAGACGAGCCCGGATTCGCTTCGCTGGCCCGTCAGGCGGTCGAACCGGGCGGTGTTCCCATAGGCACCCATCGGAATCGCGCGTGCGGAGGCCGCAGCGCCGAGGGCCACTGCGACGAACGCACAGAGAACGACGCCACGCCGCCGCACGCAGTCGACGTTACCGCTGGAGCCGGCTATCGCCGGGACGGGAGCACGACGGTGACGGCCGTCGTGCCGGTCGTCGCGACGACGGAATCGCGCGCATGCGCCTCGGCCGGCAAACGCTGGTCGTCCACGCGGAGCGGACAGTTGACGGGCGGCCGCGCTTCGAGCCGGCGACCCCGCAGAACGGTGAGCGGCGGCCCTTGAGTGCGTTCTCCGCGGAGCCTCGAGCCGATGTACGCGAGCAGCGGGCCGCGATCCTCCGGCCGGATCTCGACGACGTCCAAGCGCCCATCGCCGGGGTCGGCTTGGGGGGCGAGCGGAACATTCGGGCCCGTTTCCCGAATGTTCATTGCCTCGACCGCGAGGAAGGCGCCGGACCGCTCGATGCCCTCGACCGTCAGCTCCCACTCGAGCGCGGGGAAGCTCTGGAGGACCTCTTCCATGAGCCGGAGACCCAAATCGAGCTTGTCGTCCTCGCCGTCGACCTCTTCAGCGCGCGAGAGCATCTCTGCGAAAAGGCCGCCGCCGAACGACTCGACGACGTACGCGTTGCCCCACGCCGCTGCGGCAACGCCGACGTCGTACCGGAACCGTTCCCCGTCGGGCAATCCGGCGATCAGGCGATCGAGCGGCTTTCCGGTCAGGCCCAGCGTCCTCGCGATGTTGTTCGCGGAGCCGAGCGGAAGGACGGTTACGTCGACGTCCGACGTGGCAAGCTCCTTGAAGACCTTGCGTATCGTCCCGTCTCCTCCCGCAACGACGACGAGCTCGACGGGCTCCGAGAGCAGCTGCTCCCAGCTGTCTGCCTTCACCGAGGCGGCGCGGACGTCGTGGCCATGCGCCTCGAGCAACGCGCTTAGGGATCGGCCGTCGTGTTCTTCGTCGCCGGAGGTTGGGTTGTAGATCAAGATCGTGCGCATGCCTTGCCCCTGGACCGGTGACTGAGACAACGAAGAAAGAGCAGCCGATGCGAATACTCGTCGCGAACGACGACGGGATTTATAGCCCCGGGATCGCGACGCTGGCCAAGGTCGCACGGCGCTTCGGCGACGTCCGCGTCGTCGCGCCGGACGTCGAGCAGTCGTCGGCAGGCCACGCGATCACCGCGTCCAGACCGGTTCGCTATCGCCGGACGAGGATCTTCGAGGACATCGAGGCGTACCGAGTGAACGGAACGCCCGCCGACTGCGTCGCCCTCGGCATCTACCACTGGGAGCGCGTCGACGTTGTCCTGTCGGGCATCAATCTCGGGCCGAATCTCGGCAACGCAACCTGGCACTCGGGCACGCTGGCCGCGGCGAAGCAGGCCACGCTGCTCGGGATCCGCGGCATCGCGCTGAGCGCCCCCGTGGGTGGCGACGACGAGGACTACTCCGCGCTGGAGCCATGGATCGAGCGCACGCTCGCGCTGCTGCTGGACGAAGACTGCCCATCGCTCGTGAACGTCAACTTCCCGCGGCACCCGCAAGCGCTCAGGTGGACGTCGATGGCCGTTGACCACTACGCGGGTCGCGTGGAGCCTCAGAAGGATCCGATGGGGCGCCAGCATTACTGGTTCACCGTCGTACCGCTGGAGCGCCATGCCGAGGGGACCGACCTTTGGGCCTTCGAGCGGGGCTATGTCTCGATGACGCCGCTTCGCCTCGATCTCACCGACTACTCCGAGCTCGAGCGGGTGGCGACGTCACACGTTGCCGTGGCGGATCGGCCGGACGGAACGTGAGAGCGAGGAGGGCGCGGCTTTCCGCGCCCTCCTGCGTCTATCCGCAGTACGTCGTGACGACCTTTCCCGTCCCAGGATGACCGGGCGACGGCCCGTAGCCGGGGTCGGTGGTGACGACGACGATCTTGGCGATGTCTCCCGAGATGGTGCTGCCGCTCTTCGTGACGTTGCTCGAGACGATCACACCCATGTACGACGGGACCTCGTCGACCGGCGACGAGCTGTTGCC
>DASZCE010000217.1:0-8555 GCA_035943455.1 Gaiellaceae bacterium
AGTCGAGGAGACGGCCTCCCTCGAGCGCGCCCGCGAGCTTGGGGAGGTACTCCGCCCACATGACGAGCTTGTCCGCGACCCACTCGTCCGCCTCGCGCTCGATCTTCTCCCAGCTCCAGTCGCGAGCCTCTTGCTGCACCTCCGCGCCGACACCAGGTCGTGAATCAGGACGCCGTCTCTCCAGGAGCGGACCGGCAGCAGCGCCGACTCGGGATTCATGAGCCGCCGTCGCACGTCCTCGGCCGTCCACCAGTAGACGGAGATGAGTCTCCCGTCGACGACATCGAGCCAGCCCTCCGGCCCTTCACCCACCGCAAACAGGTCGACGTCAGAGTTCGGGCGTTCATGGCCGCGTGCATGACTGCCCGTCAGCAGCGTCGCCTTCGCACCCTGCTCGACGAGCTTCCGGCTGACGGTTTCCGAGAGTGCGCGGATCTCCGCTTCCATGCCTCGGATATATCTCCCTCGCGTGAAGCGGAAACCGACGCCATGAAGCTCGGGCAGATGAACTATCCAGTGCGGCCGGTCGCGGATGAGATCCGGGCGATCGCTGAAGCAGGCTTCGAGTTCGTCGACGTCACGCTCGAGCCGCCCGGCGCGTGGCCGGTGGACGGAGCCGCTGTCGGCCGTCTCCTCCGGGACCTGGGCGTCTCGGCCGTGGGACACACGTCGCCGCACCTGCCCATCGCGTCCGCCTTCGACGGCCTCCGCGAGCGCGCGCACGAGATCCTGCGCCGGTGTTTCGCCGCATTCGCCGAGGCCGGCGTCGAGTTCGTCAACGTGCACCCGGATCCGATGCCGAGCGTGATCCCGGCGACGGAGGTCACCCGGCGCAACGCGGAAGCCGTGGCGGCGCTGGCCGACGACGCCGAAGCCGCCGGCGTCCGGCTGATGGTCGAGAACATGGGCCGCTCGTTCGCAACCGCTCCAGCGCTCGCCCCGCTGTTCGACGCAGCGCCGAGAGCCCTCTTTCATCTCGACGTCGGCCATGCACACATCGGCCGCCGCGCCGAAGAGCCGAACCGCACGGGCGAGCTGGTGGACGCCTTCGGCGACCGGCTCGCCCATGTCCACGTCCACGACAACTTCGGCCACGACGACCTCCATCTGCCGCTCGGCGCCGGAAGCGTCGATTGGCCCGGCGTCGTACGAGCGCTCCGCGGCTCCGGCTACGACGGGACGGTCACGATCGAGATCTTCTCCCGCAGCTCTCCGCTCGTCGCGACGTCCGTCCGGCTCTGGCGCGAATGGTGGGAGGGTGGGGCCGACGAGCTGTCCGGGGCCCCTAGCGCCCCGTGAACGCGCTCCTGCTGGACTTCAACGGCACACTGTCCGACGACGAGCCGGTCCTGTGCTCGATCTTCATGAACCTGTTCGCGGAGGCGGGGAAACCGCTGACGGAAGTGGAGTACTACGCCGAGCTGGCGGGACTCTCCGACCCCGACGTCGTGGAGAAGTGGCTTGGGGTGCCGCGCCCCGATCTGGTGGAAAGAAAGATCGAGGCGTACCGTCGAGCGGTGCGGTCGGGCTGGACGATCCCGACGAAGACGGTCACCGCGCTTCGTGACGCAGCCAGGGAACTGTCGATCGCCGTCGTCTCGGGATCGGCTCGTGGCGAGATCGAGCCGGTCCTGCGCGCGGCAGGCCTTCTCGACTCGATCTCGGTCATCGTCGCCGCCGAAGACGTGGCACACGCGAAACCCGATCCCGAGGGGTACCGACGTGCGCTCCACTCTCTGCGTCTCGAAGCCGACGGATGCATCGCCGTCGAGGACTCCGACGTGGGCGTCGCAGCGGCGAAAGCCGCGGGTCTCCATTGCGTCGCCGTCACGACCACGCTGCCGCCCGAGCGGCTGTCGGCGGCCGACGAGCTGGCGGATCGCTTTGATGCCGACCTGATCGCTCTATTAGTCTCGCGCTCGCGTGGCTAGACCGCTGATCGGGATCACGTCCTACGCCGAGGAGGTGCGCTGGGGCCCGTGGACCGAGGACGCAGCCGTCGTCCCGCTCGCCTACGTCCGCGCGGTCGAGTCCGCCGGCGGAAGGCCGCTCCTTGTACCTCCCGCCGAGGAGGGACTCGACGAGACGCTGAACGCACTCGACGGCGTCATCTTCTCCGGCGGCGCCGACCTCGATCCGGGCCTCTACGACGCCGAGCCACACCCGGAGACGGACGATCCGCGAGGGGCGCGCGACGCGGCCGAGCTCCGGATGCTGACGGCCGCCCTCGAGCGCGACATGCCCGTCCTCGCAATCTGCCGCGGCTCGCAGGTGCTGAACGTCGCCCGCGGCGGCGACCTCGTTCAGCACCTTCCCGAGGCGGTCGGCCATGACCGCCACAGGCACGAGCCGGGCGCGTTCTCGGACCATGACGTCAATTTCGCCACGGATAGCAGGCTCGGCGCGCTGGTCGGCGAGCGGGCGCCGGTGAAGTCCCATCACCATCAGGGTTTCGGCCGGATCGGCAAAGGGCTTCGCGAGGTCGCCTGGGCCGAGGACGGCGTGGTCGAGGGGCTGGAGGATCCCGAGAAGCGCTTCGTCGTCGGCGTCCTCTGGCATCCGGAAGAAGGCGACGATTTCGCCCTCTTCAAGGCCTTGGTCGACGAAGCGCGGGCCTACCGCGTCACGCGGGAATAGAGAGCACGATCTTGCCGAACTGCTCGCCGGACTCCATCCGCTCGTGTGCGGCACGGGCCTCGGCAAGCGGAAACAGGGAGTCGATCACCGGCCGGGCTCTGGCGCTCTTGACGAGCTCGTAGGCGCCCTCGAAGTCGGCTTTCGTTCCCATCGTCGAGCCCAGGATCGTCAGCTGCTTCCACCAGATCCGATGGAGGGCGGCGGGAGGATTCGGACCTGTGGTCGCCCCGCAGACCGTGATGCGGCCGTGTGTCCGGACCGCCTGCAGCGACGTCCGCCACGTGCCTTCGCCGACGTGCTCGACGACGACGTCGGCGCCGGCGCCACCCGTTGCCTCCTTGACCGCGGCGACGACGTCGCCTGTCTCGTGGTTGACGACGACCTCGGCACCGAGGCCGCGGGCGAGCTCGAGCTTCGCGTCACTCGACGAGGTCGCGATGACCCGCGCTCCCAGCGCCCGCGCAAGCAAGATCGTCGCGGAGCCGATCCCGCTGCCGGCTCCCCACGAGAGCACCCACTCGCCCGGCTGTAGCGCCGCACGAGTGACCAGCATCCGGTAGACGGTTTCGAAGACGAGCGGGAAGGCCGCCGCTTCCTCGAACGAGACGTTCTCGGGCAGCTCGTAGACGTTCGCAGCAGGGACGGCAATCAGCTCGGCGTGGGTGCCGTCGGTGTGCTCGCCGAGCACGGTGATCCGGTCCCCGTGCTCGAGGCTCGGATTGATCACCACCCTGCGCCCCGACTCGTCCACACCGGCGCCATCCGCTCCGAGAATTCGCGGTTTCGGTACCGAGGGCAACCCACGCCGGACCCAGACGTCGAGCCGATTCAGCGAGGCGGCGCGCAGGCGGATCAGGACGTCGTCGGGCCCCGGTTGCGGATCGGGTGCGTCTTCGTACCGAAGCACCTCCGGCCCGCCGTCCTCATGGATCCGCACCGCTTTCATCGCAGGGGACACTAGGCACAATCACCGTCATGACGGCCACCGAACTAGAACAGCTCGCCGACGAGCTGGGGATCGACGCGATCGGCGCGACGCCCGCCGAGCCCTACGAGGAGACCGAGGCGCACATCCGGGCCCGCCGTGCGGCCGGGCTCTTCGCCGACCTTCGCTTCACGATGGCGCAGCCGGAGGTGTCATGCCATCCCGAGTCGCTCCTTCCGGGCGCGCGGACGGTGGTGTCCGCCGCGCTCTGCTACTACGCGCCGGCGCCGGAGCCCGAACCCGGCGACGGTCGCCTGCCCCGCTACACCTGGTACGACGCGTATGCCGAGCTTCGCGACAAGCTGGACGAGCTCGGCCGCCGGCTCGGCGGCGCATACCGCGTCCTCGTCGACGCCAACCAGCATGTCGACCGAGAAGCCGCCGCCCGCGCGGGTCTCGGTTTCTACGGCAAGAACACGATGCTGATCACACGCCGCCACGGCTCGTGGGTCGTCCTCGGCACGCTCGTCACCGATGTCGACCTGGAGTCGACGCGGCCGCTCGATCTGGATTGCGGCTCGTGCCGGCTTTGCATCGACGCCTGCCCGACGGGTGCGCTCGACGAGCCCGGCACGCTCGACGCGAACCGCTGCCTGTCGTACTGGACGCAGTCCAAGCATTCGATTCCCGACGCGTACCGCCAGGAGCTCGGCGACCAGGTGTACGGCTGCGACATCTGCCAGGACGTCTGCCCCTGGAACCGCGGCATCGAGAAGCGGCGAGCCGGCTACCCGCTCCCGACGGACGCCGAGCCGACCGTCTCGCTCGTCGACTGGCTGGCAGCCGACGATGCGTACCTCCGTGTGCGCTACGCGCGGCTCTTCGTCCCACGCAACGATCCGCGCTACCTGCGGCGAAACGCACTCGTCGCGCTCGGGAACAACGGCGCGGCGGCGCACCGTGCAGTGCTCGAACGCCATGCGCGTTCCGACGACCCCATGCTTCGCGAGCACGCGGAATGGGGGTTGACGCGCCTCGAAGCTCGCCGCGTGCAGGCGGGCGAAAAACAGGAGTAATCGTGTCGCCGGGGTAACGGAACCCATGACAGGCGCAGCGCGGCGAGTCCCGAGCACGGAGGTCTGGATGGCGTGGATCCGGGTCGGTGCCGTCCCCTTCGCGCTCCTCGTGGTCGCCGTCCTGCGCGACGGCTATCCGCCTCACCACCGCGAGGCGGCGTTCGCGATCACCGGCGTTTTCGCGCTCGGTGCCGCCGTGTTCCTCGTGCTCGCCTATCGGGCCTCGAGGGCTGCGTGGCGCAGGATCGGCTTCGCTGCGCTCGTCTTCGACGGAGCGATCACGTACGGCTATATCACCGTCTTCGGCTACGAGCCGGGATCGATTCGCCAGCTCGTCTTCATTCCGCTTGTCGAAGCGACGGTCCGGTACGGGCTCCGCGGCGGCATGGTCGTGCCGGTGGTTTCGGCGCTGGCGCTCGCGCTCTACGAGTGGTGGCGGGTCGAGCGGTTCGGAGTCGACTACGACATCGACAACGTCATCTTCCCGGTCGGCGTGCAGCTGATCATCGGCGCCGTCCTCGGCTCCCTTGTCGACACCCTTCGTCAGGAGCGTCGGAGCGCCGCCGCTCGCGCTGCCGAAGCCGAGCAGCTCCGTGACGAGCTCGGTCGTCGAGCCGACCTCCTCGACGCGACGAACCGTTGTGCTCGGGCGCTTTCCTCCTCGCTCGAGATCAAGCAGGCGTTCGCCGCGTTCATCCGCGAGCTCCGCGGGCTCGTGCCGTTCGACCGGACTGCGATCCTCCTCGTCGAGGACGGGCACCTGCGCGTCTTCGCGACCGCCGGCGAGGCTGCGGAGACGGTGTTTCCCCCTGGGACGGTGATCCCGATCGAAGGTTCCGTCATGACCGAGGTGCTTTCGGGGCACGCGATCTACCGCGAAGACATGAGCGAGCGCCGGTTCGAGGAGGAAGAGGATTTCCTCGCTCTCGGCCTTCGCTCCCGCGTGCTGGCGCCGCTTCTCACCGGCCCGGAGACGATCGGCGCAATCTCACTTGTGAGGCGGGAGCGGGCCGCCTTCTCCTCGGACGAGATCGAGCTGCTCAGCGTCCTCGGCCGGCTGGCGGGCAGCGCCGTACAGAACATCCGTGCCTATGAGTCGGAGCGGACAACAGCCGATGAGCTACGCCGGCTGTCGGCGCTCCGGGCCGACTTCGTCTCGCTGGTCTCACATGAGCTGCGCAGCCCGATGGCGTCGGTCATCGGATCGGCGAGGACGCTGCAGCTCCGGTGGCGCGAGCTCACCCCGGAGCAGCGGGAGTCGTTTCTCGCGCTGATCGCGCACGAGACGTCACGCTTGGCGAACTTGATCGGAGATGTCCTCGACACCTCCAGGATCGAGGCGGGAACGTTCAGCTACTCCTTCGAGGACGTCGATCTCGCCGAGCTCGTACGGGACTCGAGTGCCGCGGCGGGGCGAACCCAGGACGAGGTGCCCGTCCGCGCCGTCGTCCGTGAGCCGCTGCCTCACGTGCGTGGCGATCGCGAGCGACTGCGCCAGCTTTTGGCCAACGTGATCGACAACGCGGTCAAGTACTCCAACCCGGGTGACGAGGTCGTCGTCGAGGCGGAGAGCGCGAACGGCCGGCTCGTGATCGAGGTGTCCGATCGCGGGCCTGGCATCGCGCCGCAGCACCAGAAGCTGATCTTCGAGAAGTTCGGGCGCATCGAAACCGGCGAGACGGCCAAGCCCGGCACGGGGCTCGGCCTCTTCATCGCCCGCTCGATCGCCGAGGCACACGGCGGCTCGCTGACGGTCAGGTCGCATCCCGAGCAGGAGGGCGCGACCTTCACGCTCCAGCTGCCGCCGGGCGTGGATTAGGCGACGGTCGCGACGCGCGCGACGTTGAGCTCGCGCACGAGCTCCTTCGCTCTCGTCGCGACCTTCTTCCGCAGCGCGGCGGGTGCGAGCACCGCCGCCTCGCCCTGGTAAGAGAGGATCTCGGCGAGGAGCCACTCTTCGCCCGCCGGCGTCTCCCGTACGGCGGAACCGTCGGCGAGCGGCGTAGCGCCGCGCTCGATCTCCCACCGGGCGACGTGCGGCGAGTACCAGATCCGGACCGTCTGGGTCCCTCCGAACCGCTGTGGGTCGAACTCGGGTCGCCGCTCGAAGCGCTCGCGCAGCTTCCTGGCGGTGCGGATGCGGTCGAGCCGAAAGCTCCGCGATGCCTCGTTCTTCCGGTCGAACGCATGCAGGTACCAGTGGGGGAGCTCCCGCTCCAGCTGATAGGGCTCGATCACCCTCGTCGTCGGCTGCTTCTCGCCTTCCTTGAGATACTCGATCTCGACGAGGCGACGGTCGCGGATCGCGTCGCTGAAGGTCGTAACGAGGTCCTCCTCCGCAGGGGGAAACTCGGGCTCGGGCGTCTGCGCCAGCTCGAACTCGCCGAACGTCTCCTCGAGCTTCCGGCGAACCCGTTCCAGCGGCGTATGTGCGTCGGCGGCAATCATCGGGCCGACGAATTCGAGCGCGAGCCGGATCGCGCGCGCCTCGAGCGGTGTCAATCGCGGCGGTGCGCGGAACGTGTCGCCGAAGAGCTCCTTGTCCACATGGACCAGGTCCCCCCGGAGCTCTGCATAGACGGCGTAGCAACCGCCGCCGAAGTTGACGAGATTGAGGAGCGAGAGGTGTTCCTCGAGCGATTCCCACGGGATCCGAAAGCGCTCGACGAGCTGCTCCGCAGGAATCTCGGCCTCCGTGTCGTCGCCGCAGGCGTCGAGCAGGTAGGCGAGGAGGGCCTGGAGCAGACCGAACCGCTCGGGCGCTACAGGAGAGCCTGGACGCTCGGGCTGCTCGAGCTCTTCGCGCGGCGCCTCGGGCGCGAGCTCTGGCGCCTCACCCTCGTGGCGCTCGCGCACGGCCCCGAGCGCGGCCTTCACCGTCCGGCGCAGGTCCGGTGGCGCCTGCGGCACCGCTCGCCCGTCCTGGCGCAAGATCCACCGCGCGAGCGCCGGGAGGCTTGCGTAGTCGGTCACGAAAACGCCGTCCTCGAGCCGGCCGGCCCGGCCGTAGACGCGCTCGACCCACCACGCGGTGTCGCCGGCGACCTTGATGCGCGCGTATCCGACGACGTCGCCGATCTGCCAGTTCGCACGTCCCCGGTACGACTCCACGTCGAAGTCGTCGGGGAGCCGGAAGTCGCGCTCGCGCCGGGTCGCGAGTCGGATGTCGCCGCGGATTCGGGAGACGCGGAAGGTGCGGATGTCGTCCCGGTCGTGGTCGTGGCCGATCACGTACCAGCGCCCCTCTTCGAGCAGGAGGGCGTACGGGTCGACGGTCCGTTCGAACTCCTCGTCGCGCGCGATCGACCGGTAGATGAACTTGACCGTGCGCTGCTTCGAGATCGCGCTCTCGAGCTTCGCGAGGCGTCCAGGTGTCTCCGGCGAGTAATCGACCTCGCGAACCGCCACGCGGTCCGCCGTCTCGCTCGGCCGGGGCTCGAAGCCGGGCCGTCCGAGCGCGAGATTCTGGAGCGCCAGCCTGAGCGGCTCGGCGTACGCAAAGTTTCCGTCGAGCAGATGGAGACACGTCGTCAGCGCCGCGAGCTCGTCGTCGGAGAGCTCGAGCGGCGGCAGAAAGTAGCGCTCCGAGCGCAGCGTGTAGAGCTCTTCGCCAGTGAACTCGTCCCGCTGCGAATCCAGCGGGACACCGAGCGCGAGCAGCTCAGCCCGGTCGGAGTAGAACCGCCGGGCGAAAGCCTCGTCGGACATCTCCGAGTACCCCTCGACGTTCCCCTTGACGTCCCGAGCGGTCAGCGGTCGCCGCTCCGCCATCAGGAACGCGACGAGCGAGAGCTGGCGGATCAGCTTGTCGGTGTCGTGCGACACGGCGGCCTATTCTGTCGGATTCAGGATCGTTGCCGCTCTTGGCAATCGGGGCGGGGTTTGTGACAGGCGCGCAACAGCGTTATGCTCTCGAA
>DASZCE010000218.1:0-2412 GCA_035943455.1 Gaiellaceae bacterium
GGCCATCTCCTCTCCGTTGCAGGGCAAGGCTACGCGACGGCGGGCTCGACCTTCAGCTCTTGGCCGAAGCGCGCCCTCGCGACGAACTGTCCGATGCCTGGAGTCGCGACCAGCTCGTCGTTCTCGACCAGGACGTTTCCACGAAGCAGCACGACCTCCGGAGAGCCCGTCACCTCGGTGCCCTCGTACAGGTTGTAGTCGACCCGCGAGTGATGGGTCGAAGCCGAGATCGTGTACTTGCGCTCGGGATCGAAGACGACGATGTCGGCGTCCGAGCCGACGGCGATCGTGCCCTTCCGCGGGTAGAGCCCGAACAGCTTCGCCGGGTTCGTGGACAGCAGCTCGACCATCCGGTTCAGCGAGATGCGCCCTCCTCTGACGCCGAAGTCGTGGATCATGCGGAGACGGTCCTCGAGCCCTGGGCCGCCGTTCGGGATCTTCGAGAAGTCGTCCCTCCCGAGCGTCTTCTGCCCGTCCCAGTTGAACGAGCAGTGGTCGGTCGAGACGGCGGAGAGGATGTCCGTCCGCACCGCGTTCCAGAGCACGTCCTGGTTCCCCTTGTCACGCGGAGGCGGCGTGTAGACGTACTTCGCTCCCTCGAAGTTCGGCCGCTCGAGGAACGTGTAATCCACGAAGAAGTACTGGGTGCAGGTCTCGCCCCAGACGTTCCAGCCCTTCTCGCGGGCGATCGCGATCGGTTCCACCGCCTCCTGGCAGGAGACGTGAACGACGTACAGCGGTGCGCCCGCCACCCGCGCGAGCTGGATAGCGCGGTTCGTCGCCTCCCCTTCGGTCTCGGGCGGCCTCGTCAGAGCGTGGTAACGGGGCTCCGTCTTCCCCTCGGCGAGCGCCTCCTTCACGAGCACGTCGATCGCGTCGCCGTTCTCGGCGTGCACCATCACGAGCGCGCCTGTCTCCGCTGCAACTTCCATCGTCCGGAACAGCGTCTCGTCGTCGACCATCAGCGTGCCCTTGTAGGCCATGAAGAGCTTGTACGACGTCACGCCCTGGTCCGGCAGCGACGCGAGCTCCTCGAGCGTGCCGCCCTCGCGCAGGTCGGTGACCGCCATGTGGTAGCCCATGTCGATCACCTGCTTGCCGTTCGCCTTCGCGCGCCACTCGTCGAGCGCCGCGGCGAAGCTCTGGCCCTGCGGCTGGATCACGAAGTCCACGTGGCAGGTCGTCCCGCCGAAGGCCGCTGAGATTTGCCCGGACTCGACGTCGTCGATCGTGACCGTGCCGCCGAACGGCATATCGAGGTGGGTGTGCGGATCGACGCCGCCAGGGAGTACGTATTTTCCGCTCGCGTCGATGACTCGATCCGCGTCGACGTCTAGCGACTCGCCGATGAGGGAGATCCGCTCGTTCTCGACGTAGACGTCGCCGACGTAGTCGTCGGCGGCGGTGATGACGCGGCCTCCCTTGATTAGAACGGACATGTCTCCTCCTGTACCTGGTGCTATCTGCCGCCCTCTGTGAGCTGCACGGTCTCCTTCTGCCAGCTGTCGCCGACGACGTCCACGCCGTCGTCCTTGAGCTCGTTGACGGCGGCCTCGGCGAGGTCGCTGCGATAGGAATCGTCGCTTGCGGGCTTCTTGATCACCTTGCCGTCGAGCGCGATCTGCTTCGTGATCTCCCAGGACTGCGGCTCCATGATGCCGATGCCACGTGGTGCGGGCCAGATCAGCGCGTTGACCTCGTTCAGCTGCCAGCGCTGGTGGCCCTCGGGAAGCGTCGGCCCGTTGTCGAGCACGATGCGGAGGCAGTCCTCGGGGTTGTCGCGGCAGTAGAGCCAGCCGCGGAAGCTCGCCTTCAGGAACCGCTTGGCGATGTCCTGGTTGTCCTCGTCGGCGATCCAGTCCTCGCGTACGAAGACGCCGTCCTCGAGCGCCCCGGTTCCGAGGTCGGACATCTTGAAGACGTTGAGGTCGCTGACCTGGTACAGCTGGCCCGTCTTCGGGTTCTTCGTCTCGAGCACCTGCGCGAGCTCGTTGTACGTCATCGCCGCCGCGGCGTCGACGTCACGGTTCAGGAACAGATCCATCGTGAACGGCTGCTTCACGATCTGGACATCGCGCTGCGGATCGATGCCGTTCTTCTGCAGCGCCGCGAAGAGCTTGTGCTCGTTGCCGCCGAGCCAGACGCCGACCTTTTTGTCACGGAGCTTCGTGATGTCGTCGAGGCCCGAATCCTTCCACGTAATCTCCGTCATGCCGCTTCGCGTGAAGACCTGGGCGATGTTGACGATGTTCTGCCCCTGGTCGCGCGTCGCGAGCAGGCTGTCGAGCCAGTCGATCCCGAACTCGGCCTGACCGCCGAGCACGACCTGCTCGGGGACGATGTCGGGTCCGCCCGGGCGGATTGTGACGTCGAGGTTCTCGTCGTCGTAGAAACCCTGGTCGAGCGCCGCGT
>DASZCE010000219.1:0-2326 GCA_035943455.1 Gaiellaceae bacterium
GCTGCTCGCCGCCGCCACCGACGGCGTCGACGCCGGAAAGGCGATCGCGCTCGCGCTCGGCGTCGGCCTCGGATCGCTCGGAGCCGGAATCGGCATCGGGAACATCTTCAGCTCGATGATCCAGTCGGTCGCCCGGCAGCCCGAGCTGCGCGGTGAGCTCACGGGGATCCAGTGGCTCGGATTCGCGCTGACAGAGGCAGTCGTCTTCTACGGTCTCCTCGGCAGCCTCTTGGCCTACGTGCTCGTCTGATGCTGGTCGCCGCGAACCCGCTGATCGAGGTCCGGACCGGGCTGATGATCTGGACCCTCGTGTGCTTCGCGATCACGTTCTTCGTGCTGCGGCGGTACGCCTTCGGCCCCGTGCAGCGCATCATCGACGAGCGGCGCGAGCGAATCCGCAATGCGTTGAACGAGGCCGACAACGCTCGGGCGGAAGCCCGGCGCTTGCTCGAGGAGCACCGCTCGCTGATGCAGCAGGCGCGAGGCGATGCCGAGAACATCCTCGCCGAGGCACGCCGGATCGCGGAGGCGCAGCGCGAGCGTCTGCGCGAAGAGCTCGAGGCCGACCGGCAACGCCGCCTCGAAGAGACGACGAGGCAGATCGACGCCGAAACCAGGCGGGCGCTCGAGCAGATTCGCTCCGAGGTGGCGGAGCTGGCGCTCATGGCCACCGGGAAGGTGACGGGGAAGGTGCTGACCGACGACGATCACCGGCGGCTGATCGAGGACGCGATCTCCGAGCTTGATTTCTCGGTACTCGAGCGAGGACCCCGCGGCTAGTGCCTGTCGCCGAACGAACCTATGCGAACGCGCTCTTCGAGGCGGCCCAGGAGAAGGATCGCCTGGAGGCCGTCAGCGACGATCTCCATGCGTTCGTCGAGGCCGTGAGGCAGGTGCCGGAGCTGCGCGCGCTGCTCGAGAACCCCGAAGTCGAGGCCCGCGAGAAAGGGGAGGCGCTCCGCGCGATCCTCGCCGACGCCGACGAGCTCGTGCGGAACTTCCTGCTCCTCGTCGTCGAGAAGGGGCGTGTGCACGAGCTCGACGAGATCTACCGCGAGTTCGAGGCCCTCGTCGCCGCCGAGGAGGGCATCCTCGACGTCGAGCTGACAACTGCCGTGGAGCTGTCCGACGAGCAGGCCGAGAGGCTCCTCGAGCAGATCGAACAGGTTTCCGGCCGCAGGCTTCGCGCGAGCCGCGAGGTCGATTCGGCCTTGATCGGCGGCTTCGTCCTGCGCGCCGGCTCGTATCTCGCCGACGCCAGCGTGCGCGGCCGCCTCGAACGATTGCGACGACAACTGACCGGCACCGGAAGGAGCACACTTGAAGCTGCGTCCTGAAGAGATCACCTCGATCCTCAAGGAGCGGATCGAGCAGTACGACGTGGAGACCGACCTCGCCGAGGTTGGGTCGGTCCTCCAGGTGGGCGACGGGATCGCCCGCATCCACGGGCTCGAGAACGCCGTCGCGAGTGAGATGCTCGAGCTCGAGCACGGCGTCACCGGCATCGCCTTCAACCTCGAGGAGGACAACGTCGGCGCCGCGCTCTTCGGCGAGTGGGAGCTGCTGAAGGAGGGCGAGCCGGCCAGGCGAACGGGCCAGGTCGCGAGCGTCCCGGTCGGCGACGCGCTGATCGGCCGCATCGTCGACCCGCTCGGCAACCCGCTCGACGGCGGCGCCCCGATCGAGAGCAGCGAGCAGCGGCCGCTCGAGTTCAAGGCGCCTGGGGTCGTCGACCGTCAGCCGGTCAAAGAGCCGCTTCAGACCGGGATCAAGGCGATCGACTCGATGACCAACGTCGGCCGTGGCCAGCGCGAGCTGATCATCGGCGACCGCTCCACGGGGAAGACGGCGATCCTGATCGACACGATCCTGAACCAGAAGGACACCGACGTGATCTGCATCTACGTCGCGATCGGGCAGAAGGCGTCGACCGTGGCCCAGGTCTACGAGCTGCTCCGGGATCGCGGCGCGATGGACTACACCGTCATCGTCACCGCGGCGGCCCACGAGGCGGCGCCGATCAAGTGGATGGCGCCGTACGCTGGCGCGGCGATGGGCGAGCACATCATGTTCAACGGCGGCCACGCGCTCTGCATGTACGACGACCTCTCCAAGCATGCGGACGCGTACCGCCAGCTCTCGCTCCTGCTCCGCCGCCCCCCGGGCCGCGAAGCGTTCCCGGGCGACGTCTTCTATCTCCACTCCCGCCTGCTCGAGCGGGCGTGCAAGCTCTCGGACGAGCTTGGCGGCGGCTCACTGACGGCCTTGCCGATCATCGAGACGCAGGCCGGCGACATCTCGGCCTACATCCCGACGAACGTGATCT
>DASZCE010000220.1:0-2235 GCA_035943455.1 Gaiellaceae bacterium
CGTTCAAGCAGGTCGAGCGGTACTCCGCCGAGCTCGCGGACTTCGTCAGCCGTGATCCGAGGCACGGGATCGAGCCGTTCGTGCTGCTCGGCTGGCTGACGCCGCTGCTCGCGATCGCGGGCGTCGCGGTGCTCCGCGACCGTCTCGGTCTCACGCTTGCGATCGGGGCGACCATCCCCTGCCTCGTCGCGCTGGGCGCGAACCTTCCCGGCTTTGAGACGCTCTGGCGCCATACGCCCGGACTCCACAGCACGCGCGTCCCCGAGCGGCTGATGCCGATTGCCTGCCTCGCGATCGCCGCGCTCGCCGCGTTCGCCGTCAGCCGGCTCCGCTGGCGCGCCGCGCCGCTGCTGGCGGTCGTCCTCGTCGCGCTCGACCTCCGGGTCGGCGTGACCGCTGTTCGGCCGACTGCTGCCGACGAGGCGAACCGCGCCTACGCGGCCGTGGACGGCGCGCCGCGGGGCCGCCTGCTCGAGCTCCCCGTGCGCGCACCCGACCGGCAGGAGGCGAGCGTCTACCTGTACTACGCGATGCAGGCTCGGCGCGAGCGGCCCGCGGGCTACTCGACCGTGGCGCCGACGAAAGCGCTGAGCGTGCTCCACGGGCTCGAGCCGTGCCCGGACGTTCGCGACCTCGGCGACCTCGGCGTGCGGCTGCTCGTCGTCCACGGACGCGCCCGTTGTGGCGTTCCCGGCCGGCTCCTCGCACAAGACGGGCGAATCGCGCTCTACGAGGCGTACATACCAATAGCCTGGTAGTCGACGTGGAGCTCGAGGCCTTCACCTTCGTCGTTCTTCGGCGCGGCCCGCGGGCCTCCACGGCGAGGACGAGCTCGAGGCGCTGCAACAAGGCCATCTGGCGTTTCTCGACGACATGCGCGCGCGGCGGCCGCTGCTGCTCGCTGGTCCCCTTCGAGACCAGCAAGACGAGACGAAAAGCGGCTTCTGCCTCTACCGCACCGGCCTGGAGGAGACACTCGCGCTCACCGAGCGGGACCCCTCGGTTCGCGCAGGCCGCATCGCGATCGAGGCGATGACGTGGCTGACGAGGAAAGGGTCGCTCGGCTGACGGGCGAGGCCCTCGTCCGCGGCGACGACGGGGTCGTCCGCTGCTTCTGGGGAGCATCCGCGCCGGAGTACGTCGCGTACCACGACTCCGAGTGGGGTTTCCCCGTCGCCGACGATCACCGCCTGTTCGAGAAGCTCTGCCTCGAGGGCTTCCAGTCCGGACTTTCCTGGCTCACGATCCTCCGCAAGCGCGAGGGGTTCAGGCGCGCGTTTGCGAACTTCGACTTCGAGCAGGTCGCTCGCTTCGGCGCGCGGGACGTCGAACGGCTTCTTGCCGATGCCTCGATCGTCCGTCACCGCGGCAAGATCGAGGCCACAGTCAACAACGCCCGGCGCGCCGTCGAGCTAGTCGAGCAGGAAGGCTCGGTGGCGGCCTACGTCTGGCGCTTCGAGCCGGACGCCGCCTCGCGCCCCAAGCGCCTCACCTGGGACGTATTGCTTGAGATGGGTCAGACGCCGGAATCGCAGGCGCTTGCGAAGGATCTGAAGCGCCGGGGCTGGCGGTTCGTCGGGCCGACGACGGTCTACGCGTTCATGCAGGCGATGGGACTGGTGAACGACCACGTCGACGGGTGCGACGCGCGCGCGGCGGTCGAACGTGCGCGCGCCGTTTTCACGCCGCCAACGTAGGCATAGTCCGCCGGTGATCGGAAACGGAGGCCCCGATGGAAACGAACAAGGAAGTCGCGCGGCGGTTCTACGAGGAGGTCCTGAACAAGCGAAACGTCGACCTGCTCGACGAGCTCGTCGTCCCGGATTACGAGGAGCATGATCCGCTGCCGGGACAGCGGACGGGTCTCGATGGGCTGAAAGACCGAGTCAACATCCTGATCGAGGGTCTCGATCCCCACTTCACGATCGAGGACGTGATCGCCGAGGGAGACAAGGTCGTCGTTCGCTGGACGAACTCGGGCACCAACGTCGGCGATTTTCTCGGCATCCCCGCGACAGGCCGGTCATTCCGAACGCCTGGCATCGACATCTACCGGATGGAGGGCGGCAAGCTCGCGGAGCACTGGCACGTCGTCGACCAGCTCGTGCAGATGCAGCAACTCGGGCTCCTCCCCACGCCCGAGGAAGCTTGAGGATCGTTCACATACCCATGGCGTGGTAGCCGGAGTCGACGTATAGGGTCGTCCCGGTTACGTTGCGAGCGTCGTCGGAGAGG
>DASZCE010000221.1:0-7301 GCA_035943455.1 Gaiellaceae bacterium
GCGGGAGGCGGCGGAGGCCGAGCGCCTTCGTGCGGTCCCGGGGTTGGGCGCCAAGACCGAGGAGCGGATCCTCAAGGCGCTCGGGGAAAAGCCCCAGGAGAAGCAGACGCTGCTCGCCGCCGCGCTGCCAGCCGTGCGAGCGGTGGTGGACGTGCTCCGCGCCCATGAGGCCAGCAACGAGGTCTCGGAGGCCGGGTCGGTGCGGCGGCGAACCGAGACCGTCAAGGATCTGGACATCATCGCGACGGCGAACGATCCGGGTGCGCTCACGGACTACTTCACGAAGCTGCGCTGGGTCGCGGAGGTGGAGGCGAAGGGCAAGACGAAGGCGACCGTGGTTTCACACGACGGCTTGCGCTTCGACCTCCGCGTCGTCCCTCCCGAGGCCTACGGGAACCTGCTCCAGCACTTCACCGGCTCGGCCGCCCACAACGTCGCGCTGCGCGAGGACGCGGTACGGCGGGGCCTGTCCGTCTCCGAGTACGGGATCAAGAACGTCGACTCCGGCGAGGTGTTCACGACGGAGAGCGAGGAGGAGCTCTACGAGTACCTCGGCTACCAGTGGATCCCGCCGGAGCTTCGCGACGCGAGCGGCGAGCTCGAGGCCGCGAGGAAGCGTGAGCTTCCGACGCTGGTCGAGGTTGCCGACCTACGCGGCGACCTTCATATGCACTCCACGTGGTCGAACGACGGCAAGAACACGCTGGAGGAGATGGCGACTGCCGCTCGCGGGAAGGGATACGACTACGCCGCAATCACCGACCATGCCCACTACCTTCGCGAGGGTCGCTTCGACGCGCAGGCAGAGGAGATCGGCGAGCTTCAGAAGAAGCTCGCGCCGTTTCGGCTCCTCCGCGGGATCGAGGTCAGCATCCGCGTGGACGGGACGCTGGACTTTCCGGACGAACAGCTTGCCGAGTGCGACTGGGTGATCGCATCGCTGCATTCGGCGTTCGAGAAGAGCCCGACCGATCGGATTCTGGCTGCGATGGAGAACCCGCACGTGCACTGCATCGGCCACCCGACGGCGCGCAAGCTGAACAAGCGGGGCGGCGTGGAGCTCGACATCGAGGCCGTGATCGCGAAAGGCCTCGAGACCGGAACCTACGTCGAGATCAACTCGCAGCCGGATCGGCTCGACCTGCGTGCCTCCCATGCCCGCCTTGCGGGAGAAGCGGGCCTGCCGATCGTGATCTCGACCGATTCGCACGAGGTCGGCGCGCTCGACTTCGTCGAGCTGGGCGTCGCGCAGGCGCGCCGGGCCTGGCTCACGAAGGAGCAGATCGTGAACGCGCGGCCGTGGAAGGACGTTCGATGAGGTTCCGAGCGGTGATCTTCGACCTCTGGCAGACGCTCGTCCCGTGGCCGGTCGAGTCGGCGAACGCGATGTACGGCCGACTCGTGGAGATCTGGGGCGCCGATCCGGAGACGTTCCATGAGCTCTGGCATCGCCGCCGCCGGGAACGGGAGACGGGGCCGATCGAACCGCACCTGCGCGCGATCGCCGCCGAGCTCGGACTCACCGGCGACCTCGCCGCCGTGATCACGCTTCGGCGCGACTGGACGCTCGAGTCTCTCGTTGCCCGCGAAGACGCCGTCCCGACGCTCGAGGAGCTCCGGCGCCGCCGACATAAGCTCGGGCTGATCAGCGCCTGCTCCCAGGACGTGCCCGAGGTCTGGGAGCGGACGCCGCTCGGCGGCCTCTTCGACTCGACCGTCTTCTCGTGCTCGGTTGGCATAAGCAAGCCGGATCCCGAGATCTACGCGCTCGCGGCGCAGGAGCTCGGCGTCGAACCCGGCGACTCACTGTTCGTGGGCGACGGCGCCAACGACGAGCTGCCCGGCGCGGAGCGCGCAGGGATGAGGGCCGTCCAGCTGCGGGTACCCGGCGAGCCGCTCTCGATTGAGGGCGAGCGCTGGACGGGCGACTACGTCGAGCGTCTCTCAGACGTGCTCGAGCTCGCGTGACGCGCGCGGCTCGTCGAAGCTGAAGAACGAGAGGAAGCGCTCGCCGGCAGTTCGGTCGCCGGTGACCTTGACGACGGAGCTCTTGATCGCTTCCTTGATCGGGACCTGCCCCGAGGCGATGCAGAAGAGCGTGGCCGGGTCGGTCTCGATCACGGTGTCGGGCTCGGCCGCCGAATCGAACTCGACGACGAGCTCCTCGTCTTCGAACCTCGCGGTGACCGCCTCGCCGTCGACGCGAAGCTCGAAGACCTTGCCGGGGAGGCAGCCACCCGTGCACGTTGCCCGTACGGCGTTGACGAGCCAGCCCGGAGCGAGGCTGTCGGTGGGGCGCGGCGGACCCAGCGATCTCGCACCCCAGCGCCCAAGCGCGTAGAGCGGCTCGCGAAGCTCCTCGCCATAGGGAGTCAGCTCGTAGACCTGGGCCGCCGCGGGCGGCGGCAGGCGGCGCTTCTGGATAACGCCGGCCCGCTCGAGGTCACGAAGGCGCCCGGCGAGGATGTTCGTTCCGATTCCCGGGAGCGCGGCGGAGAGATCCGTATAGCGCTTCGGCCCGTTCAGGAGCTCGCGGACGACGAGAAGTGCCCATCGCTCGCCCACGAGCTCGAGGGCGTGGGCCACCGGACAGAACTGTGAATAGGTCTTCACCAGCCGGAATCATATCGCGGATACTTGCGTTTGAGTAGTCTGCACTTGCAAAACGAAAGCGAAAGCTGTAGTTTCGCAAGCCGAAGGTGTCGATTTACAAGGTGCTCGTTCGTCCCAAGAGCGACAGCAACAGAAAGGACGCGCAGGATGGTCGAATCAACTCAACGCAAGTGGCTGGCACTGGCGCTGCTCGCGACCGTGCAGTTCATGGTCGTCCTGGACATCGCGATCGTGAACGTCGCGCTGCCGTCGATCAAGGTCGACCTCGGCTTCTCGCAGGAGAACCTCCAGTGGGTGATCAGCGCCTACGCGCTGCTCTTCGGCGGCTTCCTGCTGCTCGGCGGGCGAGCTGCCGACCTTCTCGGACGACGGCGGCTGTTCATCGGCGGCCTGGTTCTCTTCAGCGCAGCTTCTCTACTCTCGGGTCTCGCCTGGAGCGACGAGGCGTTGATCGTGGCCCGGGGCCTCCAGGGACTCGGCGCGGCGATCATCACGCCGGCCGCGCTCTCGATCCTGACCACGACCTTCTCGGAGGGGCGTGAGCGGAACGCGGCACTCGGCGTCTGGGGTGCGGTCGGCGCGTTCGGCGCGGTTGCCGGCGTCCTCCTCGGCGGCGTGCTCACCGACTGGCTGAGCTGGGAGTGGATCTTCTACATCAACGTCCCGGTCGGGCTCGCCGCACTGGGCCTGACTCCTCTCCTCTTGACCGAGAGCCGCGACGTTCACGTCAAGACGTTCGATGCACCGGGCGCGGTGCTCGTGACAGGCGGCCTCGTGACGCTCGTCTACGCGATCACGCAGGCAAACGGCTATGGCTGGAGCTCGCTGGAGACGATCGGCCTCTTCGCCGCGGCCGGTGTCCTGCTGGCGGCGTTCGTCGCCTGGGAGTCGCGAGTCAAGGAGCCGCTCGTACCGTTTTCGATCTTCCGGGTACGAACGGTGAGCGCGGCGAACATCGCCGGGCTGATCCTCGGCACGGTGACGTTCTCGATGTTCCTGATGCTGACGCTCTATATGCAGCAGGTGCTCGGGTATTCGCCGATGAAGACGGGCGTCGCGTACCTGGCCGTCGCCGCCACCGCGATCGTCTGGTCCACCGTCGCCGCGCAGCTCGTCAACCGGGTCGGCGTGAAGCCGATCATCGCCGCGGGGATGGCGCTCTTGACGGCCGGGCTGCTCTACTTCACGCAGGTCTCGGTCGGCGGCTCGTACGCGGGCGACCTCCTGCCCGGGTTCCTCGTCATCGCCGCCGGGCTCGGCTTCTCGTTCGTCCCGATCTCGATTGCCGCGCTGGCGGGCGTCCAGCCGTCCGAGGCCGGTCTCGCCTCCGGTCTCTTCAACACCTCACAGCAGATCGGCGGTGCGCTCGGGATCGCGGCCCTTTCCACGATCGCCACGACGACGACCAGCGATGAAGTCGCGTCGGGCACCCCACTGCCGAAGGCTCTTACCGATGGGTTCGAGGCAGCGTTCATCTGGGGCGGCGTCGTCGCCGCCATCGGGATCGTCGTCGCGATCGTCCTCGTTCGCCGGAGCGATCTCGAGCAGCCCGTAGAGGAAGTCCCCGAGCCGGCACTCGAGGCTGCCTAAGGCGCCGACGATCAGGGCGGCGGGCTCGGCTCGGCCCGCCGCCCGTCTGGATCCGCAACGACCTAGAGCGTCCGGAGCAGGCCGAGCAGCTCACTGGGGCCGTCCACGACCAGGTCGGCCTCGGTGAGCAGCCTCGGGTTCATCTCGGGTGAGGCGACGCTGACCTTGAGCGCGACCTCGAGCCCTGCCTCGTCGAGACCGCGAAACGCATCGAGGTCGGTGGTGTCGTCCCCAGCGTAGAGCGCTCGGGAGAGCGAACGCCCGTCGAGCAAGCGCCGGACCGCCGTGCCCTTGTCGGCATCGACGGGCGGTCGCACCTCCACGACCTTGCGGCCGGCGTGGGGTCGCAGCCCGGCCGCCTCCGCTGCGGCGACGACGTCGTCCGCACGCCGGCGCGCATCCTCCTCGTCCGCCGCCTCGCGGTAGTGGTAGGCGAGGGTCACTCCGGCCTTGCTCTCGACCGTCCACGGCCACGGGACCCGCTCGGCGAAGGCCTCGAGCTGGAGCTTGAACCGCTCTGCGTCGGGGTCCCCCTCGAGCCCGTGCACCCCCACGTACTCGACCCCGTCGACGCCGACCAGGCGGCGGGCGTCGGCCGCGGCTCTCCCGCTGATGCAGGCAACGAGCCCGTAGCGGCTCGCGAGACGGGCGACCTCAGCCCTCGTCTCCCCGGGAACGAAGGCTTCCTCCGGGAGCTCGACGATCGGTGCCAGCGTGCCGTCCACGTCGAGCAGCACCGCCGCCGCGGCGGGTTCGCTGCGCAGCCTCACGAGCAGGACCGGCGCACTCACCGCACTAGGATACGGTGGTGCGGCTGGCGCTCATCGGGCTCGCGGCCGGATTGTTCAGTGCGCTCTTCGGGGTCGGCGGCGGCATCGTGATCGTGCCGCTGCTCGTCTTCGCCGCAGCGCTTCCGCTCCGTCCCGCTACCGGCACCTCGCTCGCCGCGATCTTCGTGATCGCCCTCGTGGGAGCCATCGCCTACGGGGTCAGAGGCGAGGTCCACTTCGGCTACGCCGCTCTCGTCGGCGTCCCGGCGGCCGCAGGCGCCGTCGCCGGCGCGTCGTTGCAGCAGCGCCTGCCGGTCCGAGCGCTGGCCCTCGCGTTCGCGGCGCTCCTCGTCGTCGTCGGGATCGCGCTTCTCGTCTGATGGGCACGGTTGCGGTCGCCGTCCTGCTCGGCGCATTCGCCGGCATCGTCGCGGGCTTCTTCGGCGTCGGCGGGGGGATTCTGTTCGTGCCGACGCTGGCCCTCGTCTTCGGCCTCAGCCAGCTCGAGGCCGAGGCGACCTCGCTCGCGGCGATCCTTCCGGCCGCGGCGGCGGGCGCCTGGCAGCAACAGCGCTACGGCAACGTCCGCTGGCGCGTCGCCGCGCTCGTCGGTGCCGGTTCGGTAGTCGGAGTCGAGGTCGGTGTCCGCATCGCGGACGCGTTACCCGAGGACTTCCTGCGGCGCCTCTTCGCCCTGCTCATGTTCATCGTGGCGGGGCAACTGGCCCTTCGCGTGCTTCGCTCCTAGACTCTGCTCATGGCGAGGCGCGAGGAGCTCTGGATTCCCCTCGTCGACGAGCCGATCGGGACGATCGTCGCCCAGCTACAGGAAGACGATCCGGAAATCAGCGATCTGGTCGCTTCACCTCACCGCCTGCTCGCGTTTCGCACGTTCGCGTACATCCGCGTCGGGGTCCTGCTCGGAGAGCTCCTCGTGGAGGAGGACCTCCAGCCCTACGACGGATCGGAGACGTGGGTGGAAGCGCTGCTCGCGAACCCGGAGCATCGAGCGGCCGTCGCGCGGGAGGTCCGTGCCGTCGCCGAGGAGGTCGCAGCCGACCGTTCGTACGACGAGGACGCGGAGCTCGGGCCCGACGACGAGACGCGACGCCGGTTCCAGGAGTTCGCGAGGACGCACCTAGAAGAGTCGGACACGTAGCGCCGCCGCACCGCTCGCGGCGACGAACGATCCAGCGGCAAGGAGCACGATCGTCCCGCCCGGCGGCAGATCGGCGTAGTACGAGACGCTGAGACCCGCCATCACGCAGGCGAAGCCGATCACCATGCCGAGGAGGATCGTGGAGCGCATGCTCCACGCGATCCGGCTCGCCGCCGTCACAGGAAGAACCATCAGTGCGGCGATCAGCAGCACGCCGACAATCCGCATCGACACCGCCACGGTCGTCGCGGCCAAGACGGAGACGAGGACGTTCAGCGGCGCGATCGGGATCCCGGCGACCCTCGCTCCCTCCTCGTCGAGGACGAGTCCGGCCAGCGCGCGGTAGAGCAGCGCGATCGTTGCGAGGCCGGCCGCGCCGAGAATGGTCACGACCGCTACGTCCCCGCGCGTTACCGTGAGGATCGAGCCGAAGAGGAAGCCGAACACGTCGGCGTTGAGCGCGCCCGCCGCGGAGATGAGGACGACGCCGGCCGCGATCCCGGCGTAGAAGACGAGCGCCAGCGCCTGGTCGGCCGCAGCCTGCCTCGTCGAGCGAAGCCACTCGATTGCGATCGCCCCGACGACTGCGGTCGCGAAGGCGGTCAGAACCGGCGAGGTCCCGAGGAGGTAGCCGCGCGCGACGCCGGCGAACGCCACATGCCCGATCCCATCGCCGATCAGGCTCATTCGCCGCTGGACGAGGAAGAAGCCGATCGCCGGCGCGAGAAGGCCGACGACGGCGCCCGCCGCGAAGGCGAGCCGCATGAACTCCGAGTCAAGCATGGGCGTGCGAGGGGTCGTGCCAGACGGCCGGCAGAGCCTCCGGGCGGCCGTCGAAGACGATGCCGCCGCGAACGAGGACCAGGCGCTCGACATAGCGCTCGATTGCGCCGAACTCGTGAGAGACGTAGAGCACGGTGACGGAGAGCTCGCTGTGGAGTCGGTGGAGCAGCGCGCCCAGCGCCTCCTGCGACTCGACGTCGACGCCCGTGGTCGGCTCATCCAGGACGAGCAGCGACGGCGCACCCGCGAGCGCCTTGGCGATGAACGCGCGCTGCTGCTGGCCCCCGGAGAGGCGGGAGAGCGGCCGGCGGCTGACGGCGCTCAGCCCGACCCGCTCGATCGCCTCGTCCACGATCGCTCGGTCGCGCGCCCGCAGGGGCCCGAGC
>DASZCE010000222.1:0-12270 GCA_035943455.1 Gaiellaceae bacterium
CCAGCGGGCAGCGGAGTTTCTCGCCGAGCGGCGTCGCTACGAGGAGCGCTTCCGCGCGCTCTTCCGCGAGGGGCGCGAGCTCGGCGAGCTTCGGACCGACCTTGACGATCACGCCGCCGTGGTGCTCGTGCTCTCCGCGGCGAACTGGGCTTACACGTGGCTGTCGCCTGAAACGGACACGGACGAGCTCGCCGACCGCTTCTTCTTCGTGCTGTTCGACGGGATGCGCGGCTACTCGACGCCCTTGTAGACGATCGCCTCCAGCCGGCGACCGTCCGGATCCTGGAAGAAGACGCCGACCGCGATCTCGTGGTCGCGTTCCTCCCACCGGATGCCCGCCTCGTCGAGCCGCCGCTTCAGCGCCGCCTGCTCCTCGGCCGAGACGCGCACGCCCGTGTGCTCGCCCGGACCGCCGAGGTGGTGGAACGCGAAGCCCGTGTTGCCGAGATAGGCCATCACCGGATGGCCCTCACGCTTGACGATCCGGGCGTCGAACAGTCGCTCATAGAAGGCGGCCGTCGCCTCCGGGTCGTCCGTCTCGACGGCGACGTGGTCGATCCGTGGCATCGTGGCGGGCACCATGCCGAAGGCCCTTCTGATCGTCAATCCCGAGGCGAGCGCGGTCACCGAGGAGCGCGTCTCCCGGGTCGCCCAGATCCTCGGCGCCGACGTCATCGAGACGGAGCGGGCAGGACATGCGACGGAGCTTGCGGCCGGCGCTGATACGGACGCGATCGTCGTCTTTGGCGGCGACGGCGCCTTCAACGAAGTCCTGAACGGCGTCCGCAGCGGGGTGCCCGTCGGGTTCGTGCCGGGCGGCGGGTCGAGCGTGCTTCCCCGCGCGCTCGGTCTTCCACGAGCCCCTGAAACAGCGGCTCGGCAGATCGCGGACGCGCTCGCGGGGAACCGCTCCCGCCGGATTGCCGTCGGCCGCGTTAACGGCCGCCGCTTCGGCTTCTCGGCCGCGATCGGCTTCCCGGCGGAAATCGTCCGTCGGGTCGACGAGCTGGGAAGAACCGACGGCCGGCGTCGGCCGGATCGCACCTTCGCGCTCACCGTGGCCCGCGCCCTGGTCGCCCGCCGCGGCCGCATCGAGCCGACACTCGAGGTCGACGGAGTGCCGGCGGCGTTCGCGCTCGTCGCCAACGGCGACCCGTACACCTACCTGGCTCGGTTGCCGCTGCGGTTCGCGCCTGACGCGCGCTTCGAGGAGGGGCTCGACCTGGTCGCCCCGCGCCGGATTCGCGTCGGGTCGATTCCGCGGCTCGCCGCCGCCGCGGTCCTCGGCCGAACGGCCTCCGGCGTGCTCTACCGGCACGACGTCGACCGCATCGAGATCCGGTGCGCCGCGCCGCTGCCGCTGCAGGTCGACGGCGAGGATCTCGGCGACGTCACCGAAACGGTCGTCGAGTGCGAGCGCGACGCGCTAACCGTTCTCGCCTGACGTCGTCTTAGTCCTCGCAGGACTATTCCTGGAGGGACTATGGAACTGACGGCGACCGAGTACGCTGTGCTTGGTCTCCTCACTCGCGGTGAGAAGTCGGGCTACGACCTTCGGAAGGCGGCCGAACGGAGCGTCGGCTACTTCTGGACGCCGGCCAAGAGCCGCATCTACGCCATCCTCCCCCGCCTGGTGGACGCGGGGCTGGTCCGACGCCGCGACGTCGCCCAATCGGGGCGGCCCGACAAGCAGCTCTACCGCCTGACGCCGAAGGGCGAGGAGGCGCTTCGCCGCTGGGTGGCCGAAGGGGAGCTCGAGCCGGAGACGAGTCGCAACACCCTCCTCGTCAAGGTGTTCTTCGGCGATCTCGCCGAGCCCGAACAGATCCTCGAGCAGGTTCGGCAGCGGCGGCGGGAGATGGAGCAGCTCAAGGCCGAGCTCGAGGAGATCGAGGCCAACCGTTCCGGCGACCTCTACCCGCGCCTCACCCGGCTCTATGGCCTCGAGTACGCGAAGGCGATCATCCGCTGGACGAAAGCGGTGGAGCGCGAGCTCACGTCGGTGGAAGCGAGAGCATGAGCGCGCGGGTGCTCGGCGTCGTGTTGCTCGCATCCGCGCTCGGCGCGGTGCCCGCGGGTGCGACCGAGCGTAGCTCGTCCGCCGCCCGGGTCCGGCCGCCGCAGCTCGCCGAGAGCTGCGTCACCCGCGACGAGCGGAGACGCGTCGTTCGCTTCGCGGCTGCCGACGGCGCACGGCTCGTGGGTGTGCTTCTCGGCGCCGGCCCGAGGGTGGTCGTCCTGGCCCACCAGGGCGGTGGCGGCGCGCCGGGAAACCTCTGCGCCTGGATGCCGTACGCGCGCATCCTCCGCACCGCCGGGTACCGCGTGCTCGTATTCGACCACCGAGGGTTTGGCTCTTCCCCATATGTCATCCGACGATCGAGCCGGGTGGACCTCGATGTGATCGGCGCAGTGAAGTTCGTCCGTTCCCGTGGCGCGACCCAGGTGATCCTGGGCGGCGCATCGCTCGGCGGAGCGGCCGTCGTGGCGGCGGGGGCGGCGATCAAGCCGTCGGTCAACGGCGTCTTCACTGTCGGCGCAACCCATACCTACGAGAGCGTCGATGCCCTCGCCGCGGCGCGGCGTCTCACCGCGCCGGTCCTGTTCGTGGCCGCCGCCAGGGACGACGCCGGGCGATTTGCCGAGGAGGCCCGGGAGATGTACGAGGCGTCGCCTTCGAGCGACAAGCGCGTCGTCATCTACCCCGGCTCACCCCACGGGGCCCCGCAGCTGCGAAGCCGACGCCCGCGCGGGCTCGTCACGGGCTGGATCCGTGACCACTTCGCGGCCGCCTCGCTCACGGATGCGGGCGGCTGGGAGCGAATCGAGCCGGGCGGCCGGACGGCGTGCGCACGAGGCGGCCGGTACGCGTTCTGGCTCCGCCGCGCCGATCCAAAGCGTCTCGTGATCTTCTTCCAGGGCGGAGGTGGCTGCTTCGACGTGCGCAGCTGTGCCCCGGGCAGCACCTGGTTCGACGACCGCGTCGACGAGGGAGACGATCCCGCGTTCAACGGCGGGCTACTCGACGTCGGGGATTCGCGAAATCCGTTCCGAGACTGGTCGTTCCTCTACATCCCGTCCTGCACCGGCGATGTGCACCTCGGCGACCGTGTCATGAGGTACGGAGCGACGACGATCCGCCACCGTGGCTGGGTCAACGCCCGCGCGGGGCTGGCACGGTCGTTTCATGAGTTCCCTGCGCCCGAGACGGTACTCGTCACCGGCTGCAGCGCAGGCAGCGTCGGCTCGGCGTTCCACGTGCCCACGGTGCTCGCACGATGGCCGCGCGCGCGTGTGACGCAGATCGGCGATTCGCTCGCGTTCGTCTTTCATCGGCCGGTCCGCCTTGTCGACTGGGGAGCGCCCGCCCATTTCCCCTCGTTCTTCCGCATCGGCAATCGCCGGTTCACGATGGTCGAGTACCTCCGCGCCGTCGCGAAGCGCTACCCGCGGCGGACCTTCGCGCGCTTCAACTACGCGTCGGACGCCGTCCAGGAGCGGTTCTATGCCGCGGTCGGCGGGCAACCCGCGGGGTTCGAGCCGCGACTTCGGCGCGCCGAAGCGCAGCTCAAGCGCCTGCCGAACTATCGGTCGTACCTCGCGTGCGGGAGCGACCATTGCGTGCTCCCGCGTGAGAGCTTCTTCACCTTGCGGGTCGCCGGTGTTCGCGTGCGCGAGTGGGTGGAGCGGCTGACGGCCGGGCAGAGCGTCGGCTGCCCGACCTGCCGTTCCTGATCGGCTCGGATAGCCCCCTCCTGGAAATGGCGCAGGTCCTTCGCGACGAGCGTGAGCTTCGCCGGGTGATCGGCGACGGCGAGACGGTTCCGGACGGCGAGGTCGAAGGGCTTGACGAACGCGACCTGATCGAGCTCTTCCGCGGGATGGTGCTGTTGCGCACGTACGACGAGCGGTCGCTCGCCTATCACCGCCAGGGCCGGATCGGCACGTACGCGATCTTCTGGAACCACGAGGCGATGCAGGCGGGCGCGGTCTACGCCCTCGAGCGCGACGACTGGATCTTCCCGAGCTACCGGGAGTCGGCGATCGGCCTGCTTCGGGGAATGCCGCCCGCGACCGTCCTCTCCTGGTGGCGGGGCCACCCCGCCGGCTGGTGGAACCCGATCGACTACAACGTCGCGTCGATCTGCGTCCCGATCGGAACGCACGTCCCGCACGCCGCCGGCTTGGCCTGGGGCAAGAAGCTCCGCGGGGAGCGCGCCTGCGCGCTCGTGTTCTTCGGCGACGGCGCCACCTCGGAGGGGTCGTTCCACGAGGGCGCCAACTTCGCCGCGGTGATGCGGGCGCCGGCGATCCTCTTCTGCAACAACAACGGCTGGGCGATCTCGACACCGCTCTCGGCGCAGACGGCGGCCGAGACGCTCGCCGACAAGGCCGTCGGCTACGGCATGCCGGGGGTCCGCGTCGACGGCCTTGACGTGCTCGCCGTGTACGAGGCGACCCGGGAAGCGGTCGAGCGTGCGCGGGCCGGCGAGGGCCCGACGTTCATCGAGGCCGTGAGCTACCGCGCCGCACCGCACGCGACGGCGGACGATCCGAGGACGTACATCGACCTCGAGCGCGTGGAGGAGGAGAAGCGGAACGAATGCCTCGGACGCTACGAGCGATATCTCCGGAGGCTCGGCCTCCTCACCGACGATCTCGTCGAGGAGATTCGCGCCGAGGCGCTGGCGGCGATGCGGGAAGGGATCGCGGCCGCGGAGGCGGAGCCGCCCGCCGACGCGGCGCTCCTGTTCGCGAATACCTACGCCGATCCGCCACCCTCATTCGACGAGGAGCTGGCTGAGCTGCGGAAGATTCTCGGAACGTGAGCGAGAAGCTCCTCGTCGAAGCGTTGAACGATTGCTTCCACGTCGAGCTCGAGCGCGACGAGGACGTGATGGTGATGGGCGAGGACGTGGGCCGCGCCGGCGGCGTCTTCCGCGTCACCGCTGGTCTTCGCGATCGCTTCGGGCCGGACCGCTGCGTCGACACGCCGCTAGCCGAGGCCGGGATCCTCGGCACCGCCGTCGGCCTCTGCCTGGCCGGTTGGCGGCCCGTGTGCGAGATGCAGTACGACGCCTTCAGCTACCCCTCGCTCGACCAGCTGATCACCCACGTGGGGCGCTACCGCTGGCGCACCGGCGGCGCGATGCAGTTTCCGCTTACGATCCGGATGCCTTACGGCGGCGGCGTGAGGGCGCCGGAGCTCCACGACGACTCGCCGGAGGCGTACTACGTCCACACGCCCGGCGTGAAGGTCGCGATTCCGTCGACGCCCGCAGACGCCAAGGGCTTGCTCGCTGCGGCGATCCGCGATCCCGATCCCGTCGTCTTCTTCGAGCCCAAGCTCCACTACCGCACGATGCGCGGCGAGGTCCCCGACGGCGAGCACGTCGTCCCGCTGGGGAAGGCGCGGGTCGCTCGCGAGGGGACGGACGTGACGCTCGTCGCCTACGGCGCGATGGTCCCGCTCTCGGAGCAGGTCGCCGACGCGATGGAGGACGAGGCGAGCATCGAGGTGCTGGACATCCGCACCCTGAAACCGCTCGATGAGGAAGCGCTGCTCGCGTCGGCCGCGAAGACGGGCCGCGTCGTGATCGTCCAGGAGGCGCCGCGGACGGCCGGCTACGGCGCCGAGCTCGCGGCGATCCTCGCAGAGAAGGCGATCCTCGACCTGCGCGGGCCGGTCCTGCGCGTCACGGGCTACGACGTCCCCTACCCGTACTGGCAGATCGAGGACGCGTACATGCCGTCGGTCGAGCGGGTGAGCGCCGCGGTGCGCAAGCTGCTCGAGTTCTAGGGGCCTGTCCGGGGGTGGCCACGGTCGTGCGGACGCTGGTCTGGCGCGGGCTCGATCTGCCGCTGATGGAGATCGCCGAGGCGGAGGTGGCTGCGGGCGAGCTCCGGGCGCGCGGTACGCAGATCGGTGTCGCATACGAGCTGCGCTACGAGCTCGAGCCTGGGCGGTTGCGAGCCCACGTCGTCGGTGGCCCGCGCATCGATACCGGTCTCGACGGCACCGACTTCTTCGACCTCGGGTACTCGCCTCTCTTCAACTCGCTGCCCGTCCTCAGGGGGCTGGAGACGGCGAGGGACTTCGTCATGACGTTCGTCGAGGTGCCGTCGCTGCAGGTGACGCGCTCGGAGCAACGGTACGAGCCGCTCGGCGGAGGGGTCGTCCGCTATCGATCGGGATCGTTCGAGGCCGAGATCGCGTTCGATGCCGACGGTTTCGTCACGCGGTACGAGGGTCTCGCCGAGAGGGTGAACTGACTGGCCATCCATGATCTCCCGCTCGAGCAGCGGGTCCTCCATGGCTACTTCTCCTCAGAGCTCGAGCCGGTGGTCGAGGTCGCGCCGGGTGACTCGGTCGGGATCAGCGTTCCGAATGCTCAGTGGTACCTCGCATCCGGCGAGCCGTTCGCCCCAGGCGACCCCGAGCGGGACATCGGCCACGCGCTCGCGGGACCGATCGCCGTCCGCGGGGCGCGCAGAGGACAGACGCTGACCGTGACGATCGACTTCGTCCGGCCGGCGTCGTGGGGGTTCACGCCGTCCGGTGACGGCGGCGTGCGCTGGGAGCTCGACGGCGAGATCGGTCGAGCGCTGGGGCACGAGGTCAGGCTCCGGCCGTTTCTCGGCGTGATCGGGATGCCACCGCCTGAGCCCGGCGTCCACTCGACAGTTCCGCCCCGCCGGTGGGGCGGCAACATCGATTGCAAGGAGCTCGTCGCCGGCTCAACGCTCTTCCTTCCGATCCCTGTGGACGGTGCCTTGCTCTCGGTCGGCGACGGCCATGCCGCGCAGGGAGACGGGGAGATCGCCGGCTCGGCCATCGAGACTCCCGTGGCAGCGCAGGTGACGGTCGACCTGCGCGACGACCTCCGGCTGGAGTGGCCGATTGCGCGCACCGCGGGTGCGTGGCTCGCGTTCGGGTTCGACGAGCACCTCGGCCGCGCTGCTCGCGTTGCGGTCGACGGCATGCTCGAGCTGATGGGCCGGGAACTCGGAGTCACCGGAGGCGACGCGCGGGTCCTCGCGAGCGTCGGCGTCGACCTGCGTGTAACGCAAGTGGTGAACGGAGCGCAGGGCGTCCACGCCGTTCTCCGCGACGACGTGTTTGGATGAGCGAGCGGCTACGGCTGATCCTCGAGCGCGCGCACTCGGGCTACCGGCTGCGTGATGCGGCGAACGGCGAGCCGGTCCGCTGGGAGGATCCGCGGATCCGCGTCGTCCCCGTCGCCGGCGTCTCGTACCGCGCCGAGGCGCTCCCGGACCCGTCGTTCGATCCGGGGCGCCGCCTCGCGCTTGTCCCCGAGCCCGACAACGAGCACGACCCGAACGCAGTCGGAATCTGGAACGAGGAGCGGACGACGCAGCTGGGCTACGTCCCGCGCGAGGCCGCGGCCGGGCTCGCCGGCGACGAGCAGGCGGTCTCGCTCTGGCGCGTCGAGGGCGGCCTACGGGTGCTGATCGCTCCCGCGGACGCCTGGATCGGTCGGCCCCGCTAGCGTTCCGTCGCCGTGGCGTTCGAGTTCAAGCTCCCGGATCTCGGTGAGGGCCTGACCGAGGGCGAGATCGCACGCTGGCTCGTCCAGGAGGGCCAGGAGGTGGCGGAAGACGACCCGCTCGTCGAGATCCAGACGGACAAGACGACCGTCGAGATTCCCTCGCCGGCTGCAGGGAAGATCGCGCGCATCATGGTCGAGGAGGGCAAGGTCGTCCCCGTTGGGACGGTGCTCGTCGTCATCGGCGACGGCGCGGAACCGGCTGAAGCGCGGACGACGGAGTCCGCCGAAGCGCCGACGACGGGGCCCGCCGAAGCGCCGACGAGGGAGACTGCAGAGCCCTCACGAGTCCGTGCGACCCCGTTGATTCGGAAGATCGCGCAAGAGCTGGGCGTCGACCTGGCCACCGTCGTCGCCACTGGACCTCAGGGCCGCATCACCGAAGAGGACGTGCGCGGCGCTGCCACGTCCAGGGGTCAGACCCCGGGACGTGGCCCCGAGGGACGGCGGGAGCCGCTACGCGGCGTCCGCCGGCTGATCGCCGAGCACATGACGCGGGCGCACCGTGAGGTGCCGCCGGTCACCTGGGTGGAGGAATGTGACTTCGGCAACGTCTCGCTCGACCGGCTCGTTGCTACGACCTTGAAGGCGTGCGCCGAGGCGCTCGGGGAGTTCCCGGAGCTGAACGCCCGGCTCGAAGGGGATGAGATCGTCTACCTCGACCGCTACGACCTCGGCCTCGCCGTGCAGACGGAGCAGGGGCTCGTCGTGCCGGTGGTGAGGGGCTGCGACTCCCGCTCGCTGGACGAGCTCGACGCCGAGACCCGCCGCCTCGCGGAAGCCGCCCGCGCCGGAACGCTCACACCCGAGGAGCTACGCGGCTCCACCTTCACGGTCACGAGCGCCGGCAAGCTGGCGGGTCTCTTCCAGACGCCGATCGTCAACCACCCGGAGGTCGGGATCCTCAGCATCGGGCGGATCGCCGAGCGCCCGGTGGTGCGCGACGGAGAGGTGGTGGTGCGTCCGATCGGCTACGTCGCGGTCACCTTCGACCATCGGGTGGTCGACGGTGCGCGGGCGGCGGAGTTCGGCCTCGCCGTGATCAGCCGGCTCGAGGCCGGTTCGTAAGCTTGCGGGGCGGGCCCGAAGCCCGCCCCGCGTGTTCACCCGACCCGGGACCTAGCCGAGCTGGCCCCTGACCGCACCCTGCGGATCGTCCAGGGTGTGGAAGTTCACGTAGAAGTTCGTCGGGTTGTTGCAGATCTCGCTGGCGACGTCGAGGCCGGCTGCGGGCTGCTGCTCGACGCCCACGCCGGTCACGCGGATCTGTTCGTCTGTCGACGCAGTCCCACCGGCGGGTCCGCCGAGGAAGTGGACGACGACGGGGCCGGCTTCGGTTACGGAGCCGCGGTGGATGTGGCCAACGCGGAACAGCTCACCGGCCTGATTGAGAATGAACACGTTGAACTCGATCCTCCCGTCGTTCCGGATCTTGACCTGCGCATGACCCTGCGCCGTCGAAGTGACCGGATCAGTGGTGCCCGGCGGCCTGACCTCGTTCTCCGGGCTCAGCTGCGTGTTGAAGATGCACCTCACGCCGTTGTCGCTCCCCTCCGGGCCCGCCATTGCGGTGGTGGCGACCGCCACCGCGACGACGCACCCGAACGAGGCCAAGAGCGCTAGGCCTCTTACCATTCCAAACTTCCGCATCTCGCCTCCTTGGTCGGTTCCCCGCGTTTCCTACTACGCGGCCGACCGCGGATCGGATGGGCGCGAGGCGGCTCGCTGCGGCTGGGAGCCGCCCCGCGTCGGGGCAGGGTAGCCACACCTCTCTAGACTCCAATCCGAATGTGGGACGTCTACTGGGTCGGAGTCTTCCTCGGGATCGGGGTTGGCCTCGGCGTCGGTCTCGCAGGGCTGATCGGCGGCGCCAGATGGGGGCTCGCGGGCGCGGCGGTGCTCGGTGCAGCCGTCGGCGTCGGCCTGGGCCTGGGCCTCGGCGGGATCGAGGACGGCGTTGCGGGCGGCATCGGCGGGCTCCTCGGAGCCGCCGGGATGCAGAGGCTGCTCAGCGGGACACTGCGACGAGGGGGCACGCGCGGCGCGGCCGCCGCGATCCTCGTCGGCGGCGGCGTCCTGATCGCCATGCTCGCCTTCGTGCCCTTCGTCGGCTTCCTCGAGGCGGCGGTGATCCCGGTAGCGGCCGTTCGGATGCGCCGCCGTGAGCCATCGCGCTACGCGGGCCTGCGAACCCTCGCACGGGACTAGAGCATGAAACGGAAGAAGCTCATCCTCGTCGTCATCGACGGCCTCACGCCGGACGTCTTCGAGGCGGCCGTCGAGAGCCGATCCGCGCCGATGCTGGCCTCCCTGGCCGAGGCCGGTCGCTATGGGCGGGCGACATCGACCTTCCCCTCGCTGACCCCGGTTTGCCTGGCCTCGATCGCGACCGGCGGCGGGCCGGACGTGCACCACATCCCGCATCTCGTCTGGTACCACCGCACCGAGCGACGGATGGTCGAGTACGGATCGTCCTTCCGTGCCATGAGGGCAGTCGGCACGAGAAGGGTGATCAAGGACGCGATCGTCGAGATGAACGCCGAGCACCTCGCGCGTGATGCCGTCACGGTCTACGAGGCGCTCGAGGACAACGGGTTCGTGACCGCCGCCGTCAACGTTCCGTGCTACCGCGGCCGCACGAGGCATGTTCCGACCGTTCCGGGGGTGGTGCGGCCGGTCAACGGCCCCCGCCGGTTCTTCTACTACAACCTGTTCGAGTCCGACGTCACCGGCGCACCCCTCGCGATCCGGGAACGTGCGGCGGGCTCGGTCGACGCCTATGCGGCGGCCGTCGGGCGGTGGCTCGTCACCCGCGACGGCTTCGATTTCCTCTTCTTCTACCTCCCGGACTACGACTTCGCCTCCCACGCGCTTGGGCCGGAGGGGGCGTACGAAGCGCTCGCGAGGAGCGACCGGGCGGTGGCCGCGCTCGTCGACGCGGCGGGCGGCCTCGGCCCCTTCCTCGAGCGGTACGACGTGATCTGCTGCTCCGATCACGGACAGACACCGGTCGAGCGGCCTTTCCGCCTCGAGGCGGCGCTCTCGGACTTCCGGCTCCTTCGTCCCAACGCCCGCCGTGCCGATGCCGAGCTCGCCGTCGCCGCGTCCAACCGGGCGGGGATGGTGTACGTGCTCGCGGCGGCCTCCGTCGCGCCGAGAGCGATCGCAGAGCGCCTGCGCGCCGAAGATGCCGTTGACGTCGTCGTCTTCCGTGACGGCGAGGACGCGGTCGCGCTGCGGGACGGCGGCGAAGCCCGCCTCGCGCCGGAAGACGGCGGTTGGCGCGGTCGGGCCTGGCACGCGCTCGCGAACCCGAGGGCCGGCGACGTTCTGGTCTCGGCGTCCCCCGGCGTCGAGCTCATCGACGTGGGAGGACGGCACCACGTCGGCGGCGGCTCCCACGGATCCCTGCTCGACGGGGACTCGAGCGTGCCGATGCTCGTCGTGGGCGCCGCGGCCCGTCCGGCGGCGATCACCGGCGTCGCGCCGCTCGTGCTGCGGCATTTCGGCGTCGAGGCCCCGGCCTATGCACGTGCCGCCTGAGCGTTCGCGGGCGCGCATGGTGGACGAGCAGCTGCGCGCGCGCGACATCGTCGATGACCGTGTCCTCGCTGCCATGGAGCGAGTGCCCCGCGAGCTGTTCGTGCCGGACGATCTCCGTAGCCGGGCCTTCGACGACGCCGCGCTGCCGATCGGCGCCGGCCAGACGATCTCGCAGCCGTACATGGTCGCGCGCATCGCCGAAGAGCTCGGCCTTAGAGGAAATGAGCGGGTCCTGGATGTCGGCACCGGTTCCGGCTACCAGGCCGCCGTGCTTGCGGAGCTCGGCGGCGAAGTGCACACGATCGAGCGGATCCCCGAGCTCGCGGAGCAAGCGCGCCGTAACCTTGCGGCAGCGGGCTACGAGGACGTGGCCGTGCACGTCGGCGATGGCTCCCGCGGTCTGCCGGACCATGGACCGTACGATGCGATCGCGGTCGCCGCGGCGGCGCCCGGATTCCCGCAGGCGCTGTATGACCAGCTGCGCCCGGCGGGACGGCTCGTCGTGCCTGTGGGCGGCCGGCGTGGGCAGCGGCTGGAGGTGATCGTCCGGAGTCCGGAAGGGCCGGCAGTGCTCCGCTCGGTACCGTGCCGGTTCGTACCGCTCGTCGGGGAGGAGGGATTCACGCAGTGAACGAGTCGCGCGCCCATGTGGTCGTGAGCGGTCGCGTGCAGGGCGTCTTCTTCCGCGCCGAAGCGCGGAACCGCGCGTCGTCTCTCGGCCTCGGCGGCTGGGTTCGGAACAGGCCCGACGGCACCGTGGAGGCGGTGTTCGAGGGAAAGCGCGACCGCGTCGAGTCGATGGTGGACTGGTGCCGCCGTGGGCCCGCGCATGCCGACGTCGAGAACGTCGAGGTCGCCTGGGAAGAGCCTCGGGGCGAGTCGGCGTTCTCAGTCAGCGGCGGATGGGAATAGTAGGAAGCAGGATGGAAGAGGCGCTCTGGCTAACGGTGGCGGTGAAGGGGCTCACCGTCGGCCGGGTTGTGGACGTGATCCTCGACCGCGAGAACGAGAACGTCATCGGCTTCGAGGTCCGCTGCGAGGACGGCCTGCACCGGTTCCTTCCGCGGGCGGCCGCGAGGCGTACCGATTCGAGGATCGAGATCGATTCGCCGCTTGCCCTGCTCGACACCGACCAGCTCGACTTCTATCGCAGCCGGGG
>DASZCE010000223.1:0-6011 GCA_035943455.1 Gaiellaceae bacterium
TCGCGCGCGAACGCCTTCTCGTGGAGCTCGCGCTCCGCGTCGTCCGGCGCCGTCACGAGCCGCTCGAAGTTGTCCAGCGGGAACTTGGCGTCGACCGGAACGAGCTTGTCGACCTTGATCACGGCGTCGACGCGCTCTCCCGAACGGAACGTGTGCTGGAGCCGGTAGGCGTCTGACGGGAGCATGTCGCGGAGCAGGTTCCCGAGCAGGAGCTCGCCGACGCCGCCGCGTGCCTTCGGCGGCCGGAGGGCGTGCTCGAGCCGGGCGAGATCGTTCGCCCGTTGCAGCATCTGCGCGGCGGTGCCGTCGAGCCTCCCGAGGCGGTCGACGATCTGCGTCGCCGTCTGTCCCGCGCTCTGCTGGCTGGAGAGGAGCCGGCCGTCGAGTCCTTCGAGCCGGCGGTCGACGCCCTCGTGGACCTCGGCGAGCCGGCGGCCGAGCCGGTCCTCGACCGAGCCCAGGCGGGCTTCGACGAGCTCGCGCACCGAGCGCATGGCGTAGGCCATTCCCGCCGCCAGTCCGGCGGCGAGCAGCAGAAGCAGGGAAACCGTCACGATCATGGACCTACAAACGCTAGGGACGGGATCGGACGGCGCGGGGGGCGGCGTCTGCCGCCCCCCGGTCAGACTGTGTTACATCTCGTCGCGCTCGGCGCGATGCTCGGCGGCGTCTGTGCGCGCTTCCTGCGCCATGTCCTCGGCGCGTTCGGCGCGCGACTCGGCCATGCCCTCAGCCTCCTGATGGACACCTTCGCGTCGCATCTCGGGTTTGTCCATCATGTCGCCCGTAGCCTGCTTCCCTCGCCCGAGCAGCCTGTCGAGAAAGCCCATCGTGCCTCCTTGAATTGGCGTGTGCGCCCTCTGCGAGTATGGGGCATCGGCGGCAGATGCGCTAGCTACCATGGCCCGCGCCTTGCCAAAGAAGTCACGAACGCCACTTCCGCCGAAGCGCCCCGTGCAGGCGCCGAAGCTGCGCACCGCGCAGCGCGAACCGGGACGCAGCCGGATGATGCTGTACGCGCTCGCCGCCTCCGCTCTCGTCGTCGTGGCGGCGGTAATCGGGTTTGTGCTGCTCGCGGGCGGCGGAGAGAGCAACGCGGCGACCGACCTCGCCGACAAGTTTCGATCGATCGGGGGGAGCGCCGAGACGGTGTCGGCGGCGCCGAACTTCATGCTGAACGGGAAGAAGCTGCCGTATCGCCACATTCCGACGGAGAAGCTCCCGCGGGGCTTTCACTACAACACCAATCCCCCGACCAGCGGCATCCACACGGATGCGACCGTCGTCTACGGCTTCTACGACGAGCCGGTGCCCACTGTCCCCACCGTCCACAACCTCGAGCACGGCGCGATCGTGATCCGCTACGGGCCCGACGTCCCGAGGGCAGAGATCGAGAAGCTGCGCGAGTTCTACCTCGGTGATGCGAACGGTCTCGTCGTTGCCCCGATGCGGGGTCTCGGCAAGACGATCGCGCTCGCCGCGTGGACGTTCGACTTGGGCCGGGCGAACGACCCCAACTATCAGGGCGAGGGGCATCTCGCGAAGGCTTCGCGCTTCGACGAAGACGCGTTCAAGGCGTTCGTGGGCCTGTACCGCGGCAAGGCACCGGAGTCCTATCGCGGGCCGCGATCGCCCGGCTTCAAGGTCACAGACCTGAAGCCCGGCGGGCCCTAGACCGGGAGCGGGCTATCCTTCGTTCGCGCCGGGGTGGCGAAACTGGTGATACGCGCCTGACTTAAAATCAGGTGTCCCCTTCGGGGGCGTGCGGGTTCGAGTCCCGCCCCCGGCATGCTTCTCGTCCTTGCGATCCTCGCAGCGATCTTCCTCCTTCCGTCGCCCTGGGAGTACGTCGCGGTGATCGCGGCCGCCGCAGTCGAAACGGCAGAGGTGACGCTGCTCGTCTGGTACTCGCGGCGGCGGCGGGCGACGACCGGCGCCGAGGCGCTCCCAGGAACGACCGGAATCGTCGTCGAGGCCTGTCGTCCCGTCGGCCAGATCCGCGTCCTCGGCGAGCTCTGGCGCGCGCGGTGCGAAGAGGGCGCTGATCCCGGCGAGACCGTGGTCGTGGAGTCGCTAGGTCCCGATCTGACGCTGATCGTGCGGCGGGCGCCGATCTAGACTCAGCCCGTGTCCAAGCTCGACGAAACATCGGTCGAGCAGCTTGCGCTCGAGTGGGACAGGCCTCTGTACCGCACGGCGCTCGGCCAGTTCGAGCAGGCGCTCGAGCACGCGGACGTTCCCGATTTCGTCGCCGAACGGCTGCGGTTTCCGGAGCGCTCGACGATCGTCGGCGTCCCAATCCGGCGCGACGACGGCAGGTTCACCGTCTTTCCCGGCTACCGCGTCCAGCACTCGACCGTGCTCGGGCCGACGAAAGGCGGGATTCGCTACGACCCCCACGTCGACCTGGGCGAGTGCGCCGCGCTTGCGATGTGGATGACGTGGAAGTGCGCGCTCTTGCAACTTCCCTACGGCGGCGCCAAGGGCGGCGTGCGCTGCAACCCGCGCGAGCTCTCGGCCAACGAGCTCCAGCGCCTGACGAGGCGGCTGACGGTCGAGCTGCTCCCCGTGATCGGGCCCGAGGAGGACATCCCCGCACCGGACATGGCCACGAACGAGCAGACGATGGCATGGATCATGGACACCTACTCGATGCAGCTCGGCCATGCCGTCCCGGAGATCGTCACCGGAAAGCCGGTCGCGATCGGCGGCTCGGTCTTCCGCCGCGAGGCGACCGGCGCCGGTGTCGTGATGGTGATCGAGCGAGCCTGCGATCGCCTCGGCTGGCGGCTCGCAGGCCAGCGCTGCGTCGTCCAGGGCTTCGGGAATGTCGGCGGCGTCGCCGCGCAGGAGCTGCACGCGCGGGGAGCGGTCGTCACTGCCGTATCCGACATCTCCGGCGGCGTCTTCGACGAGGATGGCCTCGATCTCGCCGCAGTCGCCAACTGGGTTAGCGACGGCGGGTCGCTGTCGGGCTACCCGCGCGGCGAGCACGTCACGAACGCCGAGCTGCTTGAGCTCCCGTGCGACATTCTCACGCTTGCGGCGCTCGAGGACCAGGTGACGGCCGAGAACGCTGGGCGGATCGAGGCGCGGATGATCGCCGAGGGCGCGAACGGGCCGACCTCCATCGAGGCGGATGCGATCCTGGCGGATCGCGGCATCCACGTCCTTCCCGACATCCTCACGAACGCCGGCGGCGTGACGGTCTCCTACTTCGAATGGGTCCAGGATCTCGGGCGCCTGTTCTGGTCGCGGGCCGAGATCCGGGAAAAGCTCTCCGAGAAGCTCGGCGACGCCTTCGACCGCGTCTGGGAGCTGTCTGAACAGCTCGAGCTCACGCCGCGCCGCGCGGCGATGGTCGCCGCGATCCGCGAGGTCGCGGGGGCGCTGACCGCACGCGGGATCTATCCGTGACGCTGGTTCGCGAGGCAATGGTCGTCGACCCGCCGTCGCTCGCTGTCGACGCGACGGCGAAGGAGGCCGGCGAGCTGCTCGCGGATCCCGACGTCCGCGCGGTCTTCGTCTGCGACGACCAGCGCCTCGTCGGCGTCGTTACGCGCAAGACGCTCGTGCGAGAGGTGGTGGCGCCGGGCCGTGAGCCGCGGATGACGCCGCTCGGCGACATCGCCGAGCCCCCGCACTACACGATCGATGCGGCGACCCCGGCCGACGAGGCATTCCGTTTCCTCGAGGAGCATGACGCCGAGCGGGTGCCGGTCGTCGAAGACGGCAAGCTCGTCGGCGTCCTGTCGCGCGTCGTGCTCCAGCGACGGCTAGCCGAGGACGAGCCGCCGGCGCAGGACGTCGAACCGCGCTAGCGCTGCCCTCCGGAGGCGAAGCTGCACGCTCTCACTCGACCGGCGCGCCGGAGGCCGGACACGCTCGATCTCCGCGGAGAGGTCCGCCACTGCGAGCTCCTTCGGGACATACCCGGCCGCCCCGGCTGCCTTGGCGTGCTCGACGTCCACGGGGTCGGTCGAGGAGCTGACCACGACCACACTCGCCCCGTCCCCTGCCTCGACGATCGACCGCGTCGCGTCGAATCCATCCATGCCTGGCATCCGCAAGTCCATGACGACGACATCGGGCCGGAGCTCGGCGGCAAGTTCCACCGCTTTCGCGCCGTCGCCGGCCATTCCCACGATCTCCGCACCGAGGTCCGAGCGGAGGACGAACGCGAGCAGCTCCCGGAAGACGGGATCGTCGTCCACGAGGAGGAGCCGGACGGGCTGTCGGGGGGTTGCGGCCACTGGGCGTTCCTTCCATTGAGGATCGGCGGCGATCCTTGTGAGGAGGACGACCTTTTCGGCAGATTCCTGCGCTGTGATCGCAAAGATCCCCCGAAATGGGGGTGCTAGCAGCAGGCGTAGGCGCCGGGTGGTGCGGCGCCTTCGGCGGGAGCCGGCAGCTCGGCGGCCGCGAGGGCTGCCCCGTGGAGGATGTCCCGCTCGCTGACCTCGAGCGCGTCGAGGCGGAAGCTGTCGAGAATCTGCTCGACGAGCACCGCGCCGGCGACGATGACGGGTGCGCGCTGGGGGTGAAGGCCGTGTAGGCGCTCGCGTAGCGCCAGCGGCATCGCAGCGAGCCGCTCCCGCTGCGCCCGCACGGCCCCGGGCGTGAGCCGATGGCCGTGGGTACCGAGCCCCTCGGGCTCATCGAGACCGAGGTCGAGAGCGGCGAGCGTCGTGATCGTCCCCGACACCCCGACAGCGCGATCGGCTTGCGGTGCCTGCGGAAGCGTGGCGCGGACATACGCGGCGGCGGTGTCGAGCTCCTCCGCGCTCGGAGGGTCGGAGTGGACGAACCGTTCGGTCAGCCGCACCGACCCGAGATCGACACTCGTCCGCGACCGGATTCCTCCCGCGTCCCCGACGATGAACTCGGTCGACCCGCCGCCGGGATCGATCACGAGCGTGGAGCCGAGCTGTCCGTCGGTCGCCCCGCGGAAGGTGAGCTCGGCCTCCTCCTCGCCGGAGAGCAGGCGTGTCTCGAATCCGAAGCTCCACTCGATCTCGCCGAGGAAGGCCTCGCCGTTCTCGGCGTCCCGCACCGCGCTGGGCGCGACGAGCAGGATTCGCTCGGAGCCGAGCTTCTCCGCCTCGCGGCGGTAGTCGGTGAGCACGTTGCGGACGCGGGTAATCGGAACGGGGAGGAGGCGGCGGCGCGAATCCACTCCCTCGCCGAGCCGGGTGATCTCGAGCCGCTTCGCGACCTCCTCGAGCTCGCCATCGTCGACGTCGGCGACGAGCAGTCGCGTCGTATTCGTCCCTTGGTCGATGGCTGCGACGCGCATGTCAGCGGCTACCCTAGTCCGATGCTCTTCTTCCGTGACAAGACCGAGATCGTGGAGCCTCGCGACGCCCTGGCGGGCCGCGAGGAACCGATGGTGGTGCCCGAGCAGCACTACGTGCTCGGGACGCCGATCACGCCGCCGTTCCCGGACGGGTTCGAGCACGCCGTCTTCGGCATGGGCTGCTTCTGGGGCGCGGAGCGCGTCTTCTGGCAGGCGCCGGGCATCTATACGACCGGTGTCGGTTACGCCGGTGGCTACACGCCCAACGCGACCTATGAAGAGGTCTGCAGCGGCAAGACCGGCCACGCGGAGGTCGTACTCGCGGCCTACGACCCGGCGCAGACAAGCTATGAGGAGATGCTCAGGCTCTTTTGGGAGAACCACGACCCGACTCAGGGGATGCGGCAGGGCAACGACGTCGGCACGCAGTACCGCTCGACGATCTACTGGGCCGACGAGGCGCAGCGCGAGGCCGCCGAGCGCTCGCGCGAGACCTACCAGCGCGAGCTCCGCGACGCCGGCTACGGCGAGATCACGACGGAGATCGCGCAGGCGGGCCCCTTCTACTACGCGGAGCCGTACCACCAGCAGTACCTCGCAAAGAATCCGAACGGCTATTGCGGTTTGGGCGGGACGGGTGTGCGCTGCCCGGTCGCGCTCACCGCGAAGAAATCGTAACGACGCTACAATGGGGCTCCGCGACGCGGGGTGGAGC
>DASZCE010000224.1:0-2518 GCA_035943455.1 Gaiellaceae bacterium
GCTGAGGGCGGGGTCTACGTCCTACGCGTCGAGGTGGCGGAGCGTTGGCCAGGCGGCCTGCCAGGGAAGACGCGGCCGCTCGCAGACGAAGATCGTTCCGCCTTGCTCCTCGTTTCCGAGTTCGAAACCGTTGTCGACCACGCCCGCCGGACGACAGCCGAGAAAGTCGCCACTCGGGTCGCTGTAGCCGAGCACGCTCACCGGCCCTAGCGACCGCGGCGGGAGCCCGAAGCGTGCGTAGGCGTTGTGACCGGAGTGCGCGGGAGACCCAGCTTCGCGCCGAAGCGATCGACGGCGCCCGCTTCACCATAGTTGCCGGTGAACATGACAGCCCGGTCCCGCTCGGCCGCGGGGAGCCGTGCGTAGACGCGAGCGACCGCGCGCACCAGCTCCGGCCAGCCTACGGTCTCGATCGCGTCCCCTCGTTGAGGTCCGCGATCGGTGTCTGATGAAGCCGCTCGACCGGTAGCAGGGGCAACGCGACAACGACGGAGACGACAGCGGCAGCCGCGATCGCGGCCGTGAGGAGCGCCGCGCGCGAAAGACTCCGCAGGAAGCGCTCGACGACGAACGCACCCGATGCGAGCAGGCAGACGAGGAGCGGAGCGGCGTAGTACCCCTTCGCGCCGAGGACGAGGAGCACCCCGAGCAGGACGGGGTACGCGTAGCCGAGAGCAGCCGGGTTCTCTCCTGGCTCGTCCTCGCGGATGTCCTTGGCGAGCTGGAGCTGCGGCCAGTCGTGTGTCGCCTGCCAAATGAGGTTCGGGAGCCACAGGAACAGCGCGAGCCCGGCGCCTCCCCAGAGCCACGGGGATCGGAGCGCGGCGCCGAGTCTGCGGTCGAGCGCTAGGCCGATTGCGAGCGCGAAGAGCAGAAGCAGGATCAAATGCTTGTTCTGAAGCCCGATTCCGCTCAGCGCCCCGACGACGATCCACAGGCGCGAGTCTCCGTCCCCGAGGATTCTCGCGACGACGAATACGATCGCCGTCCACAGGAGCAGGTCGAAGTTTGACGTGCTGAGGAGGTGTCATGCGCTCCTGAGGGCGTCGGTCGGAGCCAGTCGCGCAGCACGCATCGCCGGATAAAGGCCGGCCACGGCGCCGATCATCAGCGCGGCCACGAGTCCGCCGCTCGGCACGTACCAGGGAACCGTCACAGCCCAGTCCCGGTTGGTCGCGTAGAAGAGGGTGATCAGCGCTCCGAGTAAGACCCCGCCGACGCCGCCAGCGGCGGCCAGCAGCAGCGATTCGGCCAGGAATTGGAGCCTGATGTGACGCTTGGTCGCTCCGAGCGCGCGGCGCAGGCCGATCTCCGAGCGTCGCTCGAGCACTGAGATGACCATGACGTTGGCGATCCCGACGCCGCCGACGAGCAGTGCGACCGCACCGAGGCCGAGGAAGAGCGACGTGAAAGCCGTCTTGGCCGCGGCACGCGCCTGCAGGGCGTCCGAGGGTCGGCTGACGTCGACTTCCTCCGGATGCTCGGGATTCGCGGTCGCGCCGAGAACGCCGCGAACGTCGTCGAGGTCGTCCGGATTGGCACGGACGAAGATCGTCGACGCCGAACCGGTCGCGCCGAAGAGCCTGTCGGCGATCGGCGCGCCGATCAGGGCGGCGCTGTCGAGCTCCGGGGCCAGCTCGACCGGATCGAGAATGCCCACGACCACAAACCAGCGCTCGCCGAGCCAGACCTTGATGCCGACGCGATCGATGCCGAGGCGCCGCGCGGCCACGGAGCCAAGGACGACCGCCGGATAGCGAGAGCTCGCCCGGTCGAGGTAAACGCCCTCGGCCACGCTGGCGCCGAGCGTCGCCGGCAGGTTGAGGTCGGCCGCGACGACGCTGATGCCGCCGGTCTCGATCGCCGGGATGTAGTCGCTGCGGCGGACCGTCGTGTCGATCTTCTCCACCGTCGCGACCGCCTCCACTGGGCCGATGCGCCGGATCATCGATCGCGCCTCCTCGGGCAGTTTGGCGTCCGCTCCGAGGATCGTCTGGCCGGGGGAGACTCGGAGCAGGTTCGTGCCGAGCCGATCCAGGGTGGCGATCAGATCCGCGCGCGAGGACTCCGAGATGCCGAGCACGGCCACCATCGCGGCGATCCCGATCGCGATTCCGAGCGCCGACAGCGCCGCGCGAAGGCGTCGCGTGCGCAGGCCGACGCCACCGACACGGACGACGTCGGCGGGGAGAAGTTGGGACGGGGCAAGCTCCATCGTCAATTCGCCTCCTTCGCGCTGTCGTGCACAACCTGCCCGTCGCGCATCTCGATCCGGCGGGGCAGCGCGTCGGCGATCGCTGGGTTGTGGGTGATGACGAGGATCGTCGTACCCTCGGCGTTGAGCTCCCGCAGCAACGCGAGGATCTCGTCGCCGCTCCGGGTGTCGAGGTTGCCGGTCGGCTCGTCGGCGAACACGATCGACGGCCGCGCCACCAGGGCGCGCGCAATCGCCACGCGCTGGCGCTCGCCGCCGGAGAGCTTCGCCGGCGTGTGGTCGAGCCGGTGCGCGAGCCCGACC
>DASZCE010000225.1:0-11322 GCA_035943455.1 Gaiellaceae bacterium
GCCTCGAGGCCGTCTCCCGGGTCTCCGAGCAGGACAGGAACGTGCTCGGCGACGTGAGGCGGTTCCGCAGCGACGTGCAACGACGGCGCGCCTCGCTCAAGCACGCGCATGCGCGCCAGTCAGATTTGCTGGCTGAGCGGGCGGCGACGAAGGCGTCGATCGAGGGGCGGCTGGCGCAGCGCCGAAGCATGCTGTCGTCGATTCGATCCCAGATCGCCCAGATCCGCGCGGCCGAGCAGCGCCGTCAGGCGGAGCTCGAGCGCCAAGCCCGTGCACGGCTCGCGGCGCCGCAGCCCTTGATTCCCGAGCTCGCGCCCGCGAGCACGGAGCAGTCGGTGTCAGTCGAAGCGCCGAGCCCGCTGCCTTCGGCACCTCCGCCGCGGTACGGGGGGGTCGTGGGGATCGCGATGCAGTACCTCGGGACGCCCTACGTCTACGGCGGCGCGAGCCCGTCGGGATTCGACTGCTCGGGCTTCGTCATGTACGTCTACGGGCAGGTCGGCGTCTCGCTACCGCACAACGCCGCCGCGCAATACGGCTACGGCACGCCGGTCGACCGCAGCCAGCTGCAGCCGGGCGACCTCGTGTTCTTCAACGGCCTCGGCCACAACGGCATCTACATCGGCGGCGGCAGCTTCATCCACTCGCCGCACACCGGCGACGTGGTCAAGATCTCGAGCATGACCGGCTGGTACGCGTCGACGTACGTCGGCGCCCGCCGGCTCTAACGGCCTCAGGAGCTAGTGCCACGGGCTGCTCACGCTGCCCGACGCAAATGTGACGCGCCGTCTGTGCGCGTAACCGACCGAATACTCCAGCCGTCTCCCGGGTCCGCGTGTGCTTTGGATCCTCGTGTGGGCTTTGATTCCATGGCTCAACGCGGGTGCGAATCTTCTCGTAGAAACCGAAGCGAGAAGCGCTATCTGGGAACAGAGCCGTGCGCTCGTGATCCTCAATTACGCCGCGCTTTGGCCATCGCCATCACAGGAGCGGAGCGAATTGCCTTGCGCTTGGAGACCCTCCCAGCCGTGAGGCTGAACGTCCTCGACGTCGACGCGAGCGACCGGTTTCGCGAGATGAACGGCGTCGCGGGCCCGCTTTTCGCCTCGGCGGCGACGGCGATTGCTTTTGGAGTCACGCTTTTGTCGAGGACGGGCTGACGTCCGCGTTCCTTCGAGGCGCGACGTGGGTTGGCATCGCGCTGTGGAGCTTTCTTTGGACGTACGCGTCGCTCTGCCTCGGCCTCGACCGTCTTGGAGGCAAGCGGCTCCGTTCGGCCGCAGCCCTCGGCGACTCCGCTCTTGGGTTGCGACCGCTCGGCGGCGTCGCGTTCACCGGTCTGTGGATGCTCTTGGCGTGGCTGGTCCCGCTTCTGACGGGCCTCCCGGACGTCGTCGGTTTCGGCCTCGGGGTCGCAGTGTTGAGCGGCGCTCTCGCAGTGTTCCTCCTGTCGTTGCTGCGTCTGCACTGGCGAATGGTGGAGGTGAAGGAGGGCGAGCTAGCGGTTGCCCGGAAGCTCTACGCGGAGGCGTACGAACCGGTCCGCACCGCTCCGACGCTCGAAGCGCTCGAACGCCAGCACAGTCTTCTGAGTGCGGCTGACGCACTCGACAAGCTCACGCGATCCACGAGTGGCCGATCGATGAAGGAATCGTCGCTCGCGTGGTCACCATCTCGACCAGCGTGATGGCAATCACCGCCGCGCGGCTGATCCTCGAGCCCTTCGGCTTGTGACGCTACGCGTGCTTGCGGCGCCCGTACGGGGTGAGGCCGCGCGGCTTGTACACCGCGAGAACCGTCGCCGCGAGCAAGAGCAGCAGCGCGGCACACGCGTGGAGGAGTGGGGACGGGGTCCTGACCACGCTGAGGGACGTCGTCTGCGTGGCGATCTCGGCCAGCTGCGCCAGCGTCTGGGTGTAGAGCACGAGGACGAGCGTCGCAAAGACGTTGATCAGCAGCTTGAAGACGACCCAGTAGTGCCGGAACAAGCCCCACGGCCCGGCCAGAGACTGGATCAGGCCTGTAACGAGCGACGCGAGAGCCAGGGGCACGAGCGCGTAGGAGCCCATGACGTCCATCGCGAGATACGCGGCACGCACCGTCGGCGCGTCGTCGCTCGCGACCCCGGCGACCGCGAGAGCGAGGAAGGCGACGATGGCGCCGAGCCAGCCGGCGGAGACGCTGATGTGCGCGGTCAGCACGAACTTGCGAAGACCGGGAGTCATCTTCACGGCTGCGCGTGCGTCACGCCCGGCGGCGGGCCGGTGTGGCCACCGGGTGAGTGGCGACCGGGACCATGTTCGCCGCCCCCGACGATCAACACGACGACGAAGACCACCAGCACCACGACCGCCACGAGACCGGAAATCTTCACCCACCGCGGCGTGCCCATACGCGGTGGAGTTTTGCGAGACATGATGTTTATGTCAAGACAAAAAGTCTCGAATCGCGTAGGCTGAAGTCGTGCCGAGGCTGTGGAGCGAGACGATCGCGGCCCACCGCCGTGAGGTCCGGGACGCGATCCTGGACACGACGGCGGCCCTCGTAGCGGAGCGCGGGTTGCGGTCCGTGACGATGTCGGAGATCGCCGAAGAGACCGGCATCGGCCGCGCCACGCTGTACAAGTACTTCTCGAGCGTCGAGGCGATCCTGCTCGCCTGGCACGAGCGTCAGATCACTGCCCACCTCGCGTATCTCGCCGACGTCCGAGACCAGGCCGGCGACTCGGAGAAGCGCCTGCAAGCGGTGCTCGAGGCGTACGCCCTCATCGTCCACGAGACGCATGGCCGTCACGACGCAGAGCTTGCGGGCTTCTTGCATCGAGATCGTCAGGTCACGCGCGCCGAGCATCGGCTTCACGAGATGATCCGGGCGCTGCTGGTCGAGGGCGCGGCGATCGGCGAGCACCGGGACGACGTCGCCGCCGACGAGCTCGCGACCTATTGCCTCCACGCCCTCGGAGCGGCCCGCGGCCTCCCGTCAAAGGCCGCCGTCCGCCGGCTCGTCGCCGTCACGCTGGCCGGTTTGCGTCCGGGCTCAGCGCGTGCGCGAGAACCGCTGCACGGCGGCGAGTAGCTCTTCGCTCTTGTCGGTCGCTGTCTGCTCGTCACCCGACGCGAGCGCTTCGTGGACGCAGTGAGTGACGTGATCGCTCAGAATCTCGAAGGCCATGCTCTCAAGCGCCGTCTTCACGGCGCCCACCTGCGTCAGAATGTCGATGCAGTACCGGTCCTCCTCGACCATGCGCTCGATGCCCCGTACCTGGCCCTCGATCCGGTGCAGACGCTTTGTGAGCGCGTCCTTGTCGTAACCGTGGTCCATCTAGTGCACCTCCCGGAGGCTGTGGAAGCGGCGTAGCCGCAGTGAATTCGAAACGACGAAGAGGCTCGAGGAAGCCATCGCGGCCGCGGCGACGATCGGGTTGAGCAGGCCGGCGACCGCAAGCGGGATCGCCGCGACGTTGTAGGCGAACGCCCAGAAGAGATTTCCCTTGATCGTGCGCAGCGTCCTCCGCGCGAGGCGGACCGCGTCTGCGGCCGCGCGGAGGTCGCCGGAGATGAGCGTGATGTCGCTCGCCTCAATCGCGACGTCCGTGCCGGTGCCGATGGCGATTCCGAGGTCGGCCCGAGCGAGCGCCGGCGCGTCGTTGACGCCGTCACCGACCATTGCGACCATCTCGCCCTGCTCCTGGAGCCGCCGCACTTCGGCGACCTTGTCGTCGGGGTAGACCTCGGCGAGCACGCGCTCGATGCCCACCTCCTCGGCGATGTCCCGCGCGGTCGCGTCGCGGTCGCCTGTGAGAAGCACAGGAGCCAGCCCGAGCGCGCGGAGCTCGGCGACGGCCTGCGTGCTTGTCGGCTTGACCGTGTCGCTGACGCTCAGCAGTGCACGGACCTTGCCGCCCCAGCGGACCTCGATCCCTTCGGCGCCGCGGACGACGTCGACTTTCCGGCCCTCGACGTCACCGGTCACGCCGATCCCCGGCTGGTTGCGGAAGTCCGACACGGCCGGTAGCTCGCCGACCTCGGCGACGGCTGCGGCGACTATTGCCTGGGCGACGGGGTGCTCGCTCGCCGACTCGACGGCTCCCGCAAAGCGGAGAACATCGGCGCGGTTCGCTCCGTTCATGGTCGCAAGCTCGGCGAGCTGGATCCGGCCCTCCGTGACTGTGCCCGTCTTGTCGATGACGACCGTGCCGATCGACCGCGTCTGCTCGAGCACCTCCGGGCCCTTGATCAGAATGCCGAGCTGCGCGCCGCGTCCGGTTCCGACCATCAGCGCTGTCGGCGTCGCGAGGCCGAGCGCGCAGGGGCATGCGATCACGAGGACTGCCACGGCGGCCGTGAAGGCGTCGCCGGCATCTCCGGTCGCGAGCAGCCAGCCGGCCAGGGTCGCGACGGCTATGACGATGACGACCGGGACGAACACCGCCGAAATGCGGTCGACGAGGCGCTGGACCGGCGCCTTCCCCGCCTGAGCCTCGGCGACAAGTCGCGCGATCTGAGCCAGCGCCGTGTCGGCCCCGACCTTGGTCGCCTCGACGACGAGCCGGCCATGGACGTTGATCGTCGCGCCCGCGAGGTCGTCGCCCGGCCCGACCTCGACCGGCAGCGACTCGCCGGTGAGCATCGACTGGTCGACGGCCGACGCGCCGTCCACGACGATGCCGTCGGTCGCCACCTTCTCCCCAGGTCGGACAACGAAGCGGTCGCCGACCCGCAACTCATCGACGGCGACCAGCACCTCCCGGCCCGCACGCAGCACGCGCGCCTGCTTGGCGCCGAGCTCGAGGAGGGCGCGAATCGCGGCGCTCGAGCGGCGGCGGGCACCCGCCTCGAAGTACCGGCCGAGGAGGACCAGGGTCGTGGTCACCGCGCCGACCTCGAAGTAGCTGTGCTCCTCGAAGCCGGCCACGACGACGGTCGTCGACCAGCCCAATGCAGCCAGCGTTCCTATCGAGATCAGCGTGTCCATGGTCGCGTTCAGGTGCCGCGCGTTCAGGGCGGCTGCTCGATGGAACGGCCAGCCCGCCCAGAGGACGACGGGCGCCGCGAGCGCGACGGCGAGCCACTCCCAGCCCTCGAACCGGACGAGCGGGACCAACGCCAGAACGGTGAGCGGGGCGCTCAGGAAGGCGGCGACGAACAGACGCCGCCGGAGCCAGGCCGCGGCGTCTCCAGCCGAATCCTCATGAGTCACATCCGTCGCCGCGCGTGGCAGAGCCGCGCCGTAGCCGATCGCCTCGACCGAGCGGACGAGGTCGTCGAGCGCGACGCGGGCTGGATCGAACCGCACGCTTGCCTGCTCGGTGGCGTAGTTGACAGTTGCCTCGACACCGTCGAGCTTGTTGAGCTTCCGCTCGATCCGCGCCGCGCAGGACGCGCACGTCATGCCGTCGAGCGCGAGTGTCACGCGCTCGGGAGCGGCAGTGGGCACTACGCCGCCACCTCGTAGCCCGCGTCGCCAATCGCCGCCCGCAGGGCTCGATCGTCGAGCGCCTCGCCGGTGACCGCGACGAGCTTGGTGTGCAGATCGACATGGACCGACTCGACACCCTGAAGGGCTTCGAGCTCTTCGGTCACGGCGGCCACGCAGTGGCGGCAGTGCATCCCTGGAACGGTGTACGTCTTGGTTTCCATTGACTCTCGTTAGATACCCAGTAGGGGTATCGACTCTAGCAGTCAGTGAACGTGCGCGCCAGCGTGCTCGGCGGCAGGCTTGTTCATCGTGCGCAACATCGGCAGACCTCCGGTCCGCACGAAGCGCCAGACGAGGACTGCCGCCAATACAAGGAACGCCAGGTTGAGGAAGGTCGTGTAGTTCCAGGTGACCGAGGCCTCGACCACCTTGGCGTCGCGCGCACCTGGAATCAGCCCGAGGGCGTCGAACACAACCTCGATCACCAGCGCTGCGCCGAACATGGCGGCGAAGAACACGACGAACAGGAACGCGGCCATCCTCCAGCCGTAATAGCGGCGGTAGATGTCGAGGATCGGAAGCACGATCAGGTCGGCGAAGATGAACGCGAGCACGCCCCCGAAGCTGATGCCTCCGTTCCAGAGGACGGCCGCAAGGGGGACGTTCCCGATCGAGCAGACGAAGCTGATGATCGCGACGAACGGGCCGACGACCGGGCCCCACAGCTTCGCGAGGGTCTCGTTGTCCTCGAGGAAGAGCGACTGCCAGAATGACTCGGGCACCCAGGCGGCGAGCGCACCCGCGATCAGCAAGCCGCCGACAATGTCGACCCAGATCGCCGCCCAGTCCATCACGAAGTAGTGGCTCGTCGCGGTGAAGCCCTCGGCGGAGCGCAGCCGGCTCAGGACCGATCCGGGCGCGTGCACCGACGTGTCCATCTCGGCGTGGCCCTCCATCCGGCCGGTGACGCCGCGGCCGGCCTGCTCCCGCGCGTCGTCGACGAGGCGGCGGCGGAGGAAGACGCGGAAGAGGAGCGCGAGCAGCACGATCATCAGCGGCCCACCGATGAACTCACCGAGCACGAACTGCCACCCGAGCAGCAGCCAGATGATGATCCCGAGCTCGATCACCAGGTTCGTCGACGCGAACTGAAACGCCATCGCCGACGTGAAATCGGCGCCCTTGCGGAAGAGTGAGCGGGCAAGCGCGACGGCGGCGTACGAGCAGCTCGACGACGCGGCGCCGAGTCCGCAGGCGATTGCGATCGAGCGCGGCGAGTCGTCGGGCAGCAGGCGCCGGATCTCTCGCTTGGACACGACCGCCTGGACCAGCGCCGAGAGGAAGAACCCGAGGATGAGCGCCCAGAGGATCTCCCAGAACATGCCGACGGCGAAGCTGAGCGCCTCCAGCAGCGCGCCGGCAAGATCAGAGATCACCGACCGCCCTCCAGCTCGCTCCGCCGTCGACCGACTGCTTGATCTCGCCCTCGTGCGTCGCCGCGTACAACATGCTCGCGTCCACGGCCAACAACGCGGCGGGCCGGCCGCCGATCTCGCCGCGGTGTTGCCAGCGCTTGCCGCCGTCGCGGCTCGACCAGAGCCGGCCGCCGCCGTCGAGGAGGAAGAGTTGCTTACGGCCGGGCCAGGCAAGAAGCCCCGTCCCCTGCGCTCGTCGCGCCCATGTCCCGCCGACGTCGCGCGACACGAAGAGGTGATTCGCGCCGGCCGCGAGAAAGACGCGGGGCGAGGAGGGATCGACCACGAGGTCGACCAGCGATTCGGGCGGAGGCCGGCTCCGCCAGTTCCGGCCGTGGTCGTCGCTGATCATGACGCGCCCGCCCGTGGCGTCGTAGCCGACGATGCGATCGCCATGGACACGGAGGACGTGGAAGTCCGCTCTGCCGAGCAGGGATACCGACGTCCAGCTCTTCCCGCCGTCGCGCGACTCGATCAGGCCGAGGAGCGGCGGAAGGTCGTCGCGAAGATCTGGATGCCCGGAGCCCAAAAACCGGTCGGGGCCGACGACGGTGAACCCCATGGTGTCCTGGCGACGGTCCCCCACACGGTCCGTCCGCTCGCCGTTCGGCGAAACGCGAAAGAGGCCGTTGTGCGTCGCCACGAAGAGGGCGCGATCTCGTGGATTCAGGCCGAGCGCGTGCACATGGCCAGCTGCGGCGTCGGCAGCACCCTGCTCATCGCCAGCCGACGCGCACGCGGCGAGTGGGCTGAGAGCGGCGGCGAGGATGACGGCGGCGACGCTGCGCCTCACCCGTGGGGCTCGTCCGACGCGCCGCAGCATCGCAACCGCGTCGGCGCGCTCGAGCGCGACGTACGCGACGGCGGCGCCGAGGAGCACGAAGCGCGCGCTAGTGGGCGTGGTGCTCGTGGACGACGGCATGACCCTTGCCGCGGCGGATCATCGCGCGGTTCACGGCGAACGCAAACGGCCAGGCGATCACAAAGCCTCCGAGCAGGGGCAGCCAGTAACGCAGATCATCCAGGCCTGCTTCCATCGCGCCCGGAACGAGGATGATGGTCAAGTTGTCGATCAACTCCATGATCGCGATCGACACGGTGTCGGCTGCGAGCGCGATCGGCACGATGGCGGCGATTGCAAGGCCTGCGCGCAGCAGCGGCCAAGAGGTCAGGACGTAGCCGAAGAGAAAAGCGAGCGCGACGGCGAGCACGATCGAGGCGACGTTTCCCCAGCCAAGCGCCGTGGCGACCGTCATCCCGGTCACCTCGCCGATGAGGCAGCCCGTAAGGCAGTGGTTCGTCGCGCTCGTGGCGAGCCGGTTCAGTTCGCGGGGTCCGGCCGCATCAGCGGCGTGTGCTTCGTGGTGGTGTACGTGGCTCACGATTGTCTCCTCGCTCGGGGTCGGCGCTTCTTAATACCCAGCCAGGGTATATCGCAACCATGACGCAATACCGTTTCGGGGTGATTGAGGGAACGAGGTCGAGTCGACCAGAACGCTGCCGGTCATCTGCCCAGCCTGCGCTGTGGCGGGCGCGAAGAAGTAAGACCTAGGGCGCGTATAGCGCTTCGATCTCGTCCGCGAAGTGCTCCGCGACGATCTTGCGCCTGAGCTTCATCGTAGGCGTTACCTCGTCCTCGTCGGCGGAGAAGTCGCGCGGGAGGACCGCGAACCGCTTTACCTGCTCGAAGGACGCCGCTTCCCCGTTGTAGTCGTCGACCGCGCGCTGGACGAGCGCGTGAACGTCCGCGCCGTCGCCGAGCCTTGCGACCTCGGCCTCGTCGAGCGTGATCAGCGCCGTCAGATACGGTCGCCGGTCGCCGATCACGAGCGCCTGCGAGACGTACTTGGAGCTCTTGAGCGCGTTCTCGATGTTCTGCGGCGCCACGTTCTTGCCGTGGGCCGTGACGATGATGTCCTTCTTGCGGTCGGTGATGGTCAAGAAGCCGTCGTCGATGTGTCCGACGTCGCCGGTGTGCAGCCACCCGTCGTCGCCGAGAACCTCGCGGGTCGCCTCGTCGTCCTTGTAGTAGCCCGCGAAGACGTTCGGCCCGCGCACCAGGATCTCGCCGTCGTCGGCGATCCCGACCTCGACGCCCGGGATCGCGGGGCCGACCGTGCCGAAGCGGTAGCGGGTTGGCGTGTTGACGTTCGAGGCCGTCGTGCACTCGGTCTGCCCGTAGCCCTCGACGATCAGGAGGTCGATCGTGTGGAAGAACTCCGCGATCTCCTTGGCGAGCGGGGCGCCCCCTGAGATTGGCAGGCGCAGCCTTCCACCGAGCTTCGCCTTCACCTTGGAGTAGACGAGCGTGTCGGCGAGCCGGTGCTGCAGCGCGAGCACGGCGGGCACCGGCTTCCCCTGCTGCCGGAGCGCGCTGACGCGCCTCCCGACCCGGAGCGCCCAGTCGATCAGGCGCCGCTTCGCTCCCGTCGCGTCGTCGAAGCTCGCCTGGACGGCGGTGTGCACCTTTTCGTACAACCGCGGCACGCTCGGTAGGACCGTGGGCTTCACGACCGGCGCGACTTCCCCCACGCGTAGCGGGTCAGGGCAGAACGCGATGCTGCAGCCGACGTAACCGCAGAGGAGGTGCAGGCACCGCCCGAAGTTGTGGGCGAGCGGGAGGTAGAGGAGGATGACGTCGTCGGCAGTGATGAACTCCGGCACCTTGTCGACAGCGCCGACCATCTCGTAGTAGTTGCGGTGCGTGATCATGCAGGCCTTGGGTGGCCCGGTTGTCCCCGACGTGTAGATGTAGGTGAAGACATCGTCCTCGCCGATCCCGTTGCGTGCCTCCTCGAGGGCATCGGGATTGGCTTTGGCGTGCTCGCGGCCTTGTGCGCGGAGACGGTCGAGGTCGGAGAACGTGAGAACGTGGGTTAGCTTCGGAAGCCCGGGCTTCTCGGCCTCGATCTTCGTGCGCTGCCGTCCGTCCTCGACGAGCACGCCGACGGCCCCGGAGTGGTCGAGCATGTACGCGCAGCCCTTCGCCGGGAGCGAGGGATAGATCCCGACGCCGATCGCGCCGATCGACCCCAGCGCGAAGTCGAAGAGCACCCACTCGAGCGTCGTACTCGCGACGATGCCGAACGCGTCCCCCTTGCCGACTCCGAGCGCGAGGAGGCCGTTGGCGATCTCGTCGACGCCCGCGGACGCCTCTTGCCATGAGACTTCGCGCCACTGCCCCTCGTCCTCGACCAGGTACGCCGTGCCCGTTCGTCCCCGGGCACGTCGCCAGAGCGCCGCGATCGTCCGCGTTCCCGTCGCCCGCTCGAGCTCGACGGCCATCGCGCGCATGGTAGTTCGGGCCGGCGGAGCCGGCATCGCCTCTCTGGTCGGCGTCGCCGAGTCGACGCCTTCGGGAAGGGAAGCGATCCCCTGAGGCGAAACCCCCTGGTCCAACTAGACTTCGGAGACCTTTCTATGCGGACGATCTGGAACGGCTCGATCAACTTCGGCCTGGTCAACATCCCGGTGGGCCTCGCCTTGGCCACGAAGCCGGCTGCGCGCCAGTCCGACGTGAGCTTCCGCACGCTCCACCGGGAGTGCGGGACGCCGATCAAGCAGAAGCGCTGGTGCCCCGTCCACGATCGAGAGGTGCCGAACGACGAGCTCGTGAAGGGCTGGGAGGTCGCGAAAGGCGAGTTCGTCTTCGTCGAGGACGCCGACCTCGAGGCGATCATGGTCCAGGACGACTCGCGAGCGATCGAGATCACTCGCTTCGTCCCGCTCGACGACGTCGACCCCGTCTTCTACGACCGCACATACTTCCTCGCGCCGTCGGCGAACGCGGCCCAGCGGCGCCCCTACGTCCTGCTGCTCCGTGCGATGCAGGAGACGGGAATGGGCGCGCAGGGGCGGTTCATCCTCCGCGGCCAGGAAAACTTCTGTCTCATCCGTCCCCGCGGCGAGGCGCTCGCGCTCGAGACGCTGTTCGTCGCCGAGGACGTGCGCTCGCAGGCCGAGATCGACGAGGCGGTCGAGGACACTCAGGTGAAGGATGCAGAGCTGGAGCTCGCGCGCCAGGTGATCGACAGCCTGACCGGCGACTTCGAGCCCGACGACCTCGTCAGCGAGTACCGGCGCGACCTCCACGCGGTGCTCGAGGCCAAGCTTGCAGGCGAGGAAGTGAAGAAGCCCGAACCGGTCCCGGAGGAGGCTCCGGTCGTCGACCTGATGGAGGCGCTGCGACAGAGCGTCTCAGAGGTCAAGAAGGCGCCGTCAAAGCCGGCCGCTAAAGCCGCGAGCGGCCGCGCGCGCACGCCGCGGAAGCGCACCGCTACGGCGAAGAAGTAAGTCGGCCCGTCTAGTGGCGGGGAGCGGCAGGCATGCCTGCCGCCTGGAGCTGTGCGGCGAAGAGCGTCTTGTCGATCTTGCCTTGGTAGATCGGGACACCCTCCTGGAGGCAGAGCCGGATTACCTGCTCGCGCTC
>DASZCE010000226.1:0-2037 GCA_035943455.1 Gaiellaceae bacterium
CGCAGGCCCGGCAGTCCCCGGACGCTTCCTTCAGTTTCTTGACGGTGGGGCGGTCCGGGACGAGCGGGGCGGCGGTGCCGTCCTCTTCGAAGAGCTTCTGCGCCACGATGGATCCCTACCCACCCGCCGCTAGCATGGAACGTCCGTCCCGGCGCCGTGGCCGAGTGGTTAGGCAGAGGCCTGCAAAGCCTCGTACACCGGTTCGAATCCGGTCGGCGCCTTGTCCCTCATGGAAGCCGCTGCGCATCCCCGAGGACGGGCGCGAACAGGTCGCCGACGCGTTCCGCGCGGTCGAGAACGGCGTCGGGGGTCAGCTGTCGCGGCTCGAACCGCTCGAGCTCGTCCCAGCTCACGGGCGCCGCCACCGGCGCGCCGGGAAACGGCCGCAGCGAATAGACGCATACGAGCTGCTGGCCGTGCCCGTTCATCTTCGTGTCGATGTAGACGCCGTGGCGGCGCGAGGGCGACCGTTCACCGGTGACGAGCCCTCGGGAGGCACGGACGAGTGCGCCCGTGATTGTTTGCGCGAACTCACGCGTGTGTTCGTGCGTGTAGCGGCGGGCGATCGGCACGTGGACGTGAAGTCCGTCGCCGCCCGTCGTCTTCACGGACGCCGCGAGCTCGAAGGTCTCGAGCGCCTCACGCAGGAGGGCCGCAGCGTCCACGACGTCGGCGAACGAAACACCCGCGGGGTCGAGGTCGAACACGACGTAGTCGGGTCGTTCAGGACGCTCGACCCGCGACGTCCAGACGTGGAAGTCGATGCAGCCGAAGTCGACGAGCCAGAGGAGCGCGTCGACCGAATCGACGATCACGTAGCGGACGAGGTCGCCGCCGCGCGACTTCGCCGGCTGCGGTGAGACCTGAATCCACTCCGGCAGCTCGGGCGGCGCGTCCTTAATCCACTCGAACGGGCTGCGCGGGCCGTTGTAGTGACGCTTGAGCGTCAGCGGCCGGTCTCGGAGGTGCGGCAGCATCGCCGGCGCGATCGCGCGGTAGTACTCGATCGCGTCGAGCTTGCGCAGGCCGACGTCGGGCCACCAGCGCTGGTCGGGGTGGTGGACGACTGCCACCCGGGGTTTATCCCCGGTGGGTGCACGGAAGATTCATTTCGATGAACCGCTATTTCAGGCGACTGCAGCAGTTCGGCAAGCGCTTCTCGGCCCGGCGGAGCCAGGGTGAGATGCCGGCCCAGAAGTCCGAGCCGCCCGTCGATCCGCGGGCAAAGAGCGAGCGGCACGGCCAGGTCACGGCCGACAAGTGGAATCAGTGACCGCGCACCTGCCGGTGTCGCCGGTGGGACTTCGTGATCGCCGCCCACTTCTTCCGCTGCTCTGAACGCAGCCTGGGATCGAGCTTGCGCTCGAGCCGCGCGAGCTCGCGCTGGAGCTTCTGGTAGCTCTGCCAGCGCTCCGCCGGTAGCGAGCCGTCGGCGAGCGCTGCTTTGATCGCACAGTTGGGCTCCGTCCGGTGCTGACAGTCTGAGAACCGGCACTGCGTGATCAACTCGGCCACGTCGAGGAAGGCCTGGTCGAGGCCGTCGTCGGTCTCCCAGAGCTGGAGCTCGCGCAGTCCCGGCGTGTCGATGATCACGCCGCCGCCGGGTACCGGCACGAGCTCGCGGTGGCTTGTCGTGTGCCGGCCACGCCCATCGGAGCGCACGTCGCCGATGCGGAAGCGCTCTTCGCCGAGCAGTCGGTTGATGAGCGACGACTTGCCGACGCCGGAGGACCCGAGCAGTACGGCGGTTCGGTTTGCCGTCAGGTGAGGTCTGAGCGTTTCGATTCCCTCACCGGTCGTGGCGCTCACGGCGTGGACCGGGACGCCGAAGGCGACCGTCTCGGTCTCGGCTCGTTGCGCCTCGAGATCGGAGGCGAGATCGGCCTTGTTGAGGACGATCACGGGCGAGGCGCCGCCCTCCCACGCCGTCGTCAGGTAGCGCTCGAGTCGTCGCAGGTTGAAGTCCCGGCGGTCGAGGCCCATCACGAGAAACGCGATGTCGACGTTGGCGACGAGGACCTGCTCGGACAACTGTGT
>DASZCE010000227.1:0-2592 GCA_035943455.1 Gaiellaceae bacterium
GCACGATCCCGATCAAGACGTTGATGACGATGAACCCCGCGACCATGATGAAGCTGACGAAATAGATCCACGACCACGGGTGGATCTCGCGCTCCATGTAGACCGGAAAGTTCTCGAGCGTGAGCATCACGAAGCACGTGAGCATCGCCTCCCCGACCGTCCCCCAGTTCTGCGGCTCATGCTCGCCGAAGAGCAGCCAGCCGAACATCCCGTAGACGAACAGGATCAGAACCACGAGGATCGTCATCGACCCGAGCGGCGGGAGGCTGCGGACGACGGCCGTCAGCAACACGCGAAGGTCGGGGAGCAGGCGAACGACGCGCACGACCCGCGCCAGCCGCGCGAGCCGGAGCAGCGTCGAGCTTTCTCGGATCCCCGGGGCGAAGGCGATCGCGATCACCGTGAAGTCGAAGACGTTCCAGCCGGAGCGGATGAAGGCGTCTGGGCGGCGGCCGTAGCTGGCGATCCGCAACGTCAGCTCGACGACGAAGAAGCCGAGGAAGGCGTCGTTGAGAAAGTCGAGCGTGTCGGCGTGCTCGCGGACGATCCCCGGATAGGTCTGGAGCCCGCGACGGCGTTCGCGAGGATGACCGTGAGCACGACGGCGGCGAAGGCGGGCGAGTCGACGAGACGGGCGAGAGCGTTTTTCATCGGGCCGCAGCTTGCCGGAAAGACGGCAGGTGGCAGAGCATGAGGCGATGACCGTCGTTCTCGTGCACGGGTTCCCGGAAACGGCCGCAATCTGGCGCCCTTTCGAGGACGTCCTCGATGGCGACGCCGTGGCGGTCTCGCTGCCGGGGTTCGGCGCCGCTCGACCGGACGGATTCACGGGAACGAAGGACGCGTTTGCGGAATGGCTCGCCGAGACGCTCGAGCGCGTTGATCCACCCGTCGACGTCGTCGGACACGACGTCGGCGCGTTACTGACCATGCGGGTCGCCACGGCTTTCGAGGTCCCGCTGCGGAGCTGGGCGGTCGACGTCTCGGAAATCTTCCATCCCGACCACGTCTGGCCCGAGCGCGTTCGGACGATGGAGCAGCCCGCCGCCGTCGATCAAGAGAACATCTCCGCCCGCCTCGCCGGGGCCGGCGTCCCCGCCGACCTGGCAGGCGAGATCGCCGCAGCTCACGACGAGACGACGAGCCGCAGCATTTTCGACTTCTACCGCTCCGCGATGCCGAACGTGGCTGCCGACTGGTGGCGCGACGCCGGCTGTACCCAGTCGCGAGGACTCGTCCTACTCCTGCCCGATCCTCCCGAGATCGAGGCGATGGCGGAGGCCGTCGCCGAGCGTCTCGGCGCCGAGACGGCTCGTCTCGACGACCTCAATCACTGCTGGATGGCCGAAGCGCCGGAACGAGTAGCACCCGTTCTCGAGCGCTTCTGGTCGTCGCTCGAGTAGCGAGCCGGCGGACCCCAAGGCCCGCCGGCTCGGTGAGTCAGGCGCGGATGAGCTCGCGCTCGCGGTCGCGCTCCGGCTCGGCCTCGACGGGCTCGGGCTCGGCGGTGACCTCGACGATGCGCGGCTCCTCGTTCTCGCGCCGCTCCTCCGCCTGGAGGAGTTCCCAGTCCTCCCAGCTCAGGTGATGACACATGCGGCGCTCACCTCCTCGCCGCAACAGTAGCGAGGCGGCTAAGAAGACGTCGGTGGCCGCCGGTCACGCTCGGCGATCCAGATCGCGAAGCGGCCCTTCGCCGTCGAGAGCCAGGCTGCGAACTCGTTCTCGAAGGCCGTGATCCCCTCACGCAGCTGAAACAGGCGGAACTCGAGCAGCCGCTCGGCGTCGCACACGTGAGTGTCGGCCGCCGCCCGCTCCACCGACTCACCGCATTCGGTGCAGGGCATGAAGGGCGACTGTGGGAACAGGCCGAACATGGGCTGCTTCCAAGGTCATTGGTCGATCCAGCCCCAACCCGTATCCCCCGTTCGAGGGGGCCGCCCGGCGGACGACCCCCTCGTCCCTTTAGGGCGAGCGCGGCGCGGCGATCATCTCCGGGATCACGCCAAGCTGTTGCAGCAGGCTGAGCGTGTCCCAGATGCTCCAGGCCTCCCACGCCTTGCCGTCCACGATCCGGCCGTAGGTGATCCCGCTGATCGTGACCTGCCTCCCCGTTGCGGGCACTCCCATCAGCTCGCCGGTGTGGGTGCCACGTCCGGTCCAGCGGGTCGCGAACATGTTGCCCTCGGCGATCTGGTCGTCGACCGTAAGCGTTCCGTCCGGGAACGCGGACAGGTACGTCGTAGCGAACTCCCGGAAGCCCTGCTTGCCGCGTAACGGCTCGGGCGACCCGGGAACGTGGCCGACGAAGCCCTCGCCGATCAGGTCAAGCACCTCGTCGAGCTTGCCTCGCCACGGATCCTCCGCCAAGCGGCGGGCGATGTTCTTAACGTCCGTCCGGTTCCCCTTCCGCCGTCGCCACCCACGGACGAACGACGCCGCCCCGGCCAGGGACGCGAGGACGCCTACGGCGGCCGCCGCACGGCGCCCCGCGCTCAATCGGCTCATCACGCACCTCCTCGCTTGCTCCCCGTGCCGTCCGGCGATACTCCTCCGCGCGGGCGGCGCCTGTCAAGCCACGTGGTACTCACC
>DASZCE010000228.1:0-8647 GCA_035943455.1 Gaiellaceae bacterium
GGCTGCGGAGCAGGTGTTCGCCCAGCTGGGCTACAACGACGCGTCGATCGTGAAGATCACCGAGGCGGCCGGTGTCGGCCAGGGCACGTTCTACCTTTACTTCCAGGGCAAGGCCGAGATCTTCGACCAGCTCGTCCGGGACCTCAACCGCCGCGTTCGGCGTGCCATGACCGAGGCTGCCCACCAGGGACGCACCCGGATCGAGTCGGAGCTCCTGGGATTCCGGGCGTTCTTCCGCTTTACGGCGGAGCACCCGGCGCTCTACCGGATCATCCGTCAGGCCGAGTTCGCGTCACCGGAGACGCTCCAGTTCCACTACGACCGCCTGGTCGAGGGCTACGTTGCGGCGCTCGAGCGCGCGATGGAGGCCGGCGAGATCGAGCGGCGCGATCCCGAGGTGCTCGCGTGGGCGCTGATGGGGATCGGCGAGCTGATCGGGATGCGCTACATCCTCTGGGCCGAGGGGAACGAGGTGTCGGAGCAGGTGCTCGGTGAGATGGAGCGGATCATCACCTGCATCCTCGAGCCTAGGAATTAGTGCCCCATCCCGCGATACATGCCGGCTTCTGGCCCGCGATGACACGGCGCCAAAGCGCACCCTCCCCCTCACCAGGGCCGTCCAGCCTTGGCTCGCCGGACTGCGCACTCCGGCTTGAGACGGTCGCGCCGGCAAAGCCCGCACGCCCGCTTCTGGTTGGCGCCGACGAGTCGGGGACTCGCGACCCAGAATCTCGGCGGAATTCCTCAAAGGGGCACCCGGCGTGACGCGCGTTGGGATCGAGGCGATCGCGAGCTACCTCCCCGACCGCTGGATGTCCGCGGCCGAGGTCGGGAACGCGACCGGAATTCCCGAGCAGGTAGTGGTCGAGCGCTTCGGCCTGCGTGGCAAGCACATCGCCGCCGCCGACGAACACGTCAGCGACCTTTCGGTAACCGCCGCCGAGCGCGCGGTCGCGGAAGCGGGCGTCGAACGGGACGAGATCGACGTCGTCGTCTACTTCGGCTCGTCCTGGAAGGAGTATCCGGTCTGGCAGGCGGCGCCCTGGATCGCTCATCGGCTGGGGTGCGAGAACGCCTGGGCGCTGGAGCTCGACTACGTCTCCTGTGGCGCGCCGGTGGCCCTGCGTGTGTGCCGCGATCTCCTCGCCGCCGAGCCAGAGCTGCGGACCGTGCTTGCGATTGGCGCCTGCCGCGAGTCGTACCTCCTCGACTACGCGAACGAGCGGTCGCGCTTCATGTTCAACTTCGGTGACGGCGCCGTCGCGGCGATCGTCTCGAGCCACGCGCACGCCAACGAGCTGCTCGGCTCGGCGGCGATCACCGACGGTTCGCTCTCGCTCCACGTCAAGGTGCCGCAGGGAGGCAGCGTTCACCCTGACGTGGACGGCGCACGGTTCCTCGACGTCGACGGCCTGGAGGAAATGAAGGAGCGGCTCGACGAGGTCAGCCTCGCGAACTTCGTCAGGGTCGCCGAGGAAGCGCTTCGCCGCTCCGGTGCACGGCTTGCGGATGTCGCCTACCTCTGCGGCGTCCATATGAAGCGCTCGATGCACGAGGCTCTCGTCGCGGCGCTCGGGCTACCACTCGAGCGGGCGGCGTACCTCGACGACATCGGCCACGTCAGCGGCGCCGATCCACTGCTCGCGCTCGACCGGGCGTCACGCGCCGGCGAGCTCGCCGATGGCGATCTGGCGCTGCTGCTCGCTGCCGGCACCGGCTACACCTGGGCCGCGAGCGTTGTCCGCTGGGGACCGATGTGACCCTGGAGGTCGGGCAGGAGCTGCCGCCGACGCCCTGGCTGACGATCGACCAGGAGCGAATCGACGCCTTCGCCGCGGCGACCGAGGATCGCCAGTCGATCCACGTGGATCCGGCGCTCGCCGCCGAGGGACCGTTCGGGACGACCGTCGCGCACGGCTTCCTCACGCTCTCGCTGCTCGTTCATCTCTGGGACCAGGTGGCGCCCACCCACGACGGCGTCACCGTCAACTACGGGCTCAACCGCGTGCGCTTCCCTGCGCCGGTGCCGGCGGGAAGCCGCATCCGCGGCCACTTCCGAGTGGCGGCGGTCGCCGACGCGGACGGCGGCCGCCAGACGACCGTCGCCGCCACGGTCGAGCGGGAGGGGACCGCCAAGCCGGTCTGCGTCGCAGAGCTCGTGCTCCGTTTCCTCGACTGAAGGAGGAAGCAGGACGACTGAGCAACGCGCTGCGCTCGTCACCGGTGCGGCCGGCGGGATCGGCCGCGCCGTCGCGGCGCGCCTCGAAGCGGACGGCTGGGCGGTGCACGCGGTCGACGTCGACGACGGCGACCTCACGACGCGCGAGGGAAACCAGCGGGTCGTGGACGGTGCGCTCGAGCGCTTCGGACGTCTGGACGCGGTCATCCCGAACGCGGGCTTCCAACATGTCGCGCCCGTCGGCGAGTTCCCCGAGGAGCGCTGGGACGCGTTGGTCGCTCTTCTCCTCACGAGCCCGTTTCTGCTCGCCAAGTACGCGTGGGAGGCGCTTACGGCGTCGGGCGACGGCCGGTTCGTCGCGATCGCTTCCGTCCACGGACTCGTCGCCTCGCCGTTCAAGGCCGGCTACGTGTCGGCGAAGCACGGGCTGATCGGGCTCGTGAAGGTGCTCGCGCTCGAGGGGGCGGAGCGCGGGATCACGGCGACGGCCGTGTGCCCCGGCTTCGTCCGCACCCCGCTCGTCGAGGCTCAGATCGCCGACCAGGCCCGCGCGCACAGGCTGCCCGAGGACCGTGTCCTCGAAGAGGTGATCCTCGCGCCTCACGCGATCAAGCGGCTGGTCGAGCCCGAGGAGGTCGCCGCGGTCGTCAGCTTCCTGCTCGGCCCCGAGGGACGTGCCTTCACCGGGTCGCCGGTGACGATGGATCTGGGCTGGACGGCGCGCTGACCGGACGTCCCTCGTCCGAGTGATTTTTTTGCCGAGTTCGCAAGTTTCCAAGCGAATTTGCGCTCTAGCCCGGCGACGGATCCCCCGAAAGGAAGTAGACAATGCCCTCCTGGCTTCTCTGGACGATCGTCGCCGGGCTCGCGTGGTCAGCGCTCGTCGTCTTTGTCACCGCCGCGGTCGGCAAAGCAAGCGCGGCCGACGCGGCGCACAGGCCGCCCGACGGGAAGGCCGAGCCGCGGCCGCAGGCCACGGACGAGATCGACACGCACCGCCGCTCGGTCGACTGGATCGCACCAGAGACGGATGCGACGCGGCAGGAGCCGATCCGCATCCTCGTCGTGGACGACGACGCGAACCTGCGAGCGCTCGTGCGGACGAGCTTCGAGATGGCCGATCTCGAGGTCGAGGAGGCCGACGGTGCCGTCTCGGCGGCCGAAAAGATCGCAGCGCGCCACCCGGACGTAATCGTCCTCGACGTCGGGATGCCCGGGATCGACGGCGTGACCTTCTGTCGAGGGCTCCGGTCGGACCCTCGCACGCGAGACATCCCTGTCGTCTTGCTCACAGGGGACGCCGACTCCGAGCTGAGCGGCTGGCGGGCGGGAGCGAACAGCTTCCTGAGGAAGCCCTTCAGTCCGCTCACGCTGCTTCAGGTGGTCGAGCGGCTGGCGGCGGAGACACGGCCGCAGCGGCCGGCCGAGCTCGCCCTCGACCCCGGCGACACCCAGCTCCTCCTCTATGCGCAGGACTTCCGGCGGCTGCTCGAGCTCGAACGCGGTCAGCGGCGGCTGCTCCAGAACGCGTACCGGGAGACGGTCGTCGCGCTCGCTCACGCGCTCGAGTCGAAGGACGGCGCTACGGGTGCGCACTCCGAGCGGGTGCGGCGATACGCGTCCGAGCTCGCGAGCGCCGTCGATCCGACGCTGCTGGAGGAGCCGAGCCTCGAGTACGGCTTCATCCTCCACGACGTCGGCAAGATCGCGATTCCCGACGCCGTACTGCGGAAGGCAGGGTCGCTGACGGACTCGGAGGAGCGTCTGCTCAAGACGCACCCGGTGCTGGGCGAGCAGATGGTGGGGAACGCGGCGTTGCTCCGTGGCTACGGCGCCCAGGTCGTCCGTTCGCACCACGAGCGCTGGGACGGCACGGGCTATCCCGACGGCCTCGCCGGTGAGGAGATCCCGCTCGGGGCGCGCGTGTTCTCGGTCGCCGATGCGCTCGATGCGATGACGAGCGACCGCCCGTACCGCAAGGCCGGAACCTGGCCGGCTGCCGTCGAGGAGATCATCAACCACGCCGGCGATCAGTTCGACCCGACCGTCGTCGACGTCTTCCGCGATCGCGAGGACGCGCTGCGCCGGATCTACTACGAAGTCAGCGCCAACTAGGTAAAGCGCGTCGAACGCTCAGGGCTCGAGCAGTTCGAGCCGCGCCTTCTGTACCCGCTGGAACCCGGCGACGCCGAGAACGCCGCTGTCGAGAAGCCGGCACATCCACCCATGGGGGCTGTCTGGATCCGCCTCGTCCTCGGCGGTTCCGACGGTCGCGAAGATTCGCCCACCGCCGAAGGACCACTCCTCGATCTCGTCGTGTTCCCGCTCGACATCCGCGCGAAAGCTGTCGCGGTCATCGGTCAGCCGCTCTTTCACCGTCGGAAGCCAGGTCTCCTGCGGCTGTCGGTCGGGATCGACGCCGCACAGCTTGATCACGTCCTCCCCGAGCACGTCCAGCGTCAAGGCGTCGATGTAGTTCTGCGTCTCGGCCCAGTCCGGCTCCTCGCCTGGCTCGAGCGCCACGAGCTCGAGCGAATTGCCCTCCTCGGCGGCTCGCGCGAACATCGCTTGCGCGGCCTCCGGCACGTCCTCGTCGAGCCTCTGCGAGAGCGCGTGCTCGAGCTCGTGGTCGGGCGCCTCCTCGACCTCGGAGAAGTCCCGCTCGGCGACGAGCTCGAGGTACGGCTCGCCGTCGTCGTCTTCGGCGAGCCGCTCCTCGACGATCCGCCAGCTTGCCGGCCGGCCGTCCTGGATCGTCGAGAACTGGTGGCCAAGCCTTGGCGAGCCCGCGCGGAACCGTCGCGAGGCTCCTTCCTCCTCGGTGCCGTCCAGATGGCGAAGGACGAGGCGGTAGCGGGCAGGCTTGGCCGAGACCCGCGTGCCGTCGATCCGCTCGATCAGCCAATACCGGCCCTCGAGCCTGACGAGGGCACCCGGCTCGAGCGGCGCGTCCGACGCATAGCGGTGGACGTGCTCGGCGCCCGTCGGGTGGTGGACGTCGATCTCGTAGTGGTAGTCCCCGTGCTCGGTCCTCGGCGCGTCCATCTCCACGAACATAGCGCCGTCGAGAAGCCCGGGGTAACGTCAGAAGGTGGCCACGCGTCAGCGAAGGCTCTCCGCGGTCCCGAGGGAAACCGAGCGCGTCACGCCGCTCGAGCTCTTCTTCGACCTCGTCTTCGTGCTCGCGCTGACGCAGTGCACGGCGCTGATGGCGGCGGAGTCGACCTGGGCCGGTCTCGGAAAGGGACTGCTCGTACTCGGCGTCCTCTGGTGGTCGTGGGTTGGCTACGCGTGGCTGACGAGCGTCGTCGATCCGGAGGAGGGAGGCGTCAGGATCGTGATGTTCGCCGCCACGGCGGCGCTGCTCGTCGCCGCGCTCTGCGTACCGGACGCTTTCGGCGACGACGCCTTGCTCTTCGCGGTCGCCTACGGCGTCGTGCGGGCGGCGCACATCGCGCTGTTCCTGATCGCGAGCCGAGAGGATCCCCGCCTCCGGCGTTCGGTTCTCGGTCTCGCCGGCGGTTCGGCGCTCGGCGTCGCGTTGCTCGTGGCGGCCGCCGGGTTCGACGGCTGGGTCCAGGGGGCGTTCTGGGTCGTCGCGCTCGTGCTCGACATGGGCGAGCCGTTCCTCTTCGGCGCGGAGGGATGGAGCCTCGAGCACCCGAGCCACTTTGCCGAGCGGCACGGCCTGATCATCATCATCGCCCTCGGCGAGTCGATCGTCGCGATCGGCGTCGGGGCGGGGTCCGAGGTCGACGCGGGCGTCGTCGCGGCGGCCGTTCTCGGCATCGCGGTCGCCGCCGCGCTGTGGTGGCTGTACTTCGACGTCGTGGCGCTTCTCGCGGAGCGCGGCCTGACCGGGCTGCCGCCGGGCCGGGAGCGCAACGAGCGCGCTCGGGACACGTACTCCTACATCCACTTCCCGATGGTGGCGGGAATCGTCTTGCTCGCCCTCGGTCTGAAGAAGACGCTCGGCGACGTCGGCGGCGAGCTGGACGCGGTTACGGCCGTCGCGATGCTCGGCGGAACGGCGCTGTATCTCCTCGCGCACGTGGCGCACCGCTTCCGGAACATCCATACGGTGAACAACCACCGGCTGGTGTCAGCTGCGGTGCTCGTCGCTCTGATCCCTGTGGCCGCGATGGTGCCGGCGCTCCTCTCGCTGACGATCGTTGCAGGTGTTCTCTGGGTCCTGATCGCGCTCGAGGCGATCCGGTTCGCGGGGTCACGGGAGCGGGCGAGGCGCGCGCTCGCGGCGGAGTCGTCGTGAGGCGGTTCCTCGTCGCTGTCGCCGTGCTCGTCGTGGTTGCCGCCGGGCCCGCGGCCGCTGCGACGACGCGGCTCGACCGTCATGGAACCGTGCTCCTCGACGGGAGGCGGATGTTCCCGATCGTGCTCGCGAAGGGGCCGCCGGCGGACGGCCTCGCCGAGGTTGCCGCCGCGGGGGTGAACTTCGTCAAGGTCGGGCCGGCCGGCGAGTGGAGCGACGCCGAGATCACAGCGGCGATCGCCGAGAACCGGGCGGCTGCCGCGAACGGCGTGTACAGCTGGGTGAATCTGAGCTCGCTCAGCGCCGTGGCGCCCGGAGGTTTGCGGGAGGAGCTCCTTCGCCAGGTTGTCGGCTCGCTGGAAGCGGATCCTTCGGGCGCCGCGATCGGGATGTGGAAGGGCGCCGACGAGCCGTGGCGCTACCGTGTGCCGCCGTCGTCCCTTCGGTTCGCGTACTGCCTTGCGACCGGCCGCGGCCGACGGTCGTGGTGCGCCGGCCGGGCGCCGATCGATTCCGACCACCTCTGGGTGACCGTCCAGGCGCCGCGCGGCGGCATTCCGGGGCTCGCGCGCTACAGCCCGGTCACGGACGTTCATGGCATCAACCGTTACCCGATCGCGATCGGCGATCCCGACCCCGATCTTCGGGACGTCGGGGTCTGGACGGACCGGCTTCGGTGGGCGACCCCGAGCCGCGCCGTCTGGACAACGCTTCAGATCTGCTGGACCTGGAGCTACGACGCCGCCGGAAACATCGCGCTGCCGACGAGGGAGCAGGAGCGCTTCATGATCTACCACGCAATCGTGAACGGCGCGCGAGCACTCGCCTTCTACGGCGGCGGCAACCCGAAGTGCTGGGGGCCGTTCGACGCGCTACGTGGATGGAACTGGACGTTCTGGGACTCCGTGCTCGAGCCGCTCGTGCGCGAGATCGGGCCGGGAAGTCCGTTTGCTCCCGCGCTGGTGCGGCCGGGCTCGACGCGGGCGTTGCCGACGTCGGATCCGATGACGCAGGCGATCTCCCGCCGCGGCCACGGCCGGGACTTGTGGGTGATCGCCGTGCACAGCGGCGAGGAGAGCGAGGATGTGACGATTCGGCGGCTTCCTCGGTGGGCGACGCACGCGGAGGTGTACACGGAGGGTCGCTCGATTCAGGCGGCAGGCGGCGCACTCACAGACTCCTTCGGACGCTGGGGCGTCCACGTCTACCGCTTCCGCCGGGCGCCATGACGATCGAGCGCTCGCGGCAGCGGGTCGCCGCGGCGCGCCTGCGCGACGTGGCGCGGCGGCTGCTCGACGCATCGACGCTCTGCGCAATCGCGACCGTCTCCGACCAGGGCCGCGCGCACATCAACACCGCCTATTTCGCCTGGAGCGACGACTTCGACGTCGTGTGGTTGTCGCATCCGCAGGCCCGGCACTCACGGAACGTGCGCGCAAACGGCCGCGTCGCGATCGCCGTCTACGACTCGAGCCAGACGTGGGGGAAGCCGGACCGGGGGATCCAGCTCCATGGGTCCGCCCGCGAAGTCACGGCGCGGGCGGCGGGAAGCGCCGAAGCGGTCTACGGGGCGCGTTTCCGCGACTACGACGCCGCCGACTTCGCGGCGTACCGCTTCTACCGATTCCGCCCCCGGCGAGTGAAGCTCTTCGACGAGACGTTCTTCGGAACGGGCGTCTTCGTCACGGCGCGGGTTGGACGTGACGGCGCGCTCGAGTGGGGAGGTACCGAGCTCTACCGCTGAAGCCGCGGCGGGCACTTCCCAGCCTGTTACCTGGCTACACTGAACGGCTCGCGGGGCTATAGCTCAGCTGGGAGAGCGCCTGGATCGCACCCAGGAGGTCGTCGGTTCGAGTCCGACTAGCTCCATCACGAATTGCGCACTGTTGCTGGAGATCCGCCGATTTCGGCCGAACCGTGCACTATGCCAACCGGGCGCGCGAGGAGCGACGACGAGCCTTCAGGATGACGCGCGGTATCGCCATAGTGAGCGTGTAGCGTCTCCGGCGTGACCCGGTTCGTCGTCGACTGCGAGACACTGCTTCGGATTGCGGCCGACGAGATCGAGGTCGCAGCCCGGGCACAAGCGTGTGGCGCCGACACTTGTCCGCTCGCAAGCGTTGTCGGCGCTGTACGAGGCGTCCCGCCGGGGTGAGATCTCGGCTGCCGAGGGGATCGAGCAGGTGACGCGGATCAAC
>DASZCE010000229.1:0-7899 GCA_035943455.1 Gaiellaceae bacterium
GGGCTCCCTGGTGCGCAGGTCAGCTCGAAGGCCGTCCTCCTCGCGGCGGCGCTCGGACTCGCGGCCGCATACGTTCTCCACCGCGTACCGGCGTGGCGGCGGCGCGGCGTTCTCGTCCTCGTCGGTGTCGCGGCGCTGGTACTCATCGGGTGGCGGCTCCAGTCGGCGGCGCCTCCGCCACCGCCGAAGGGTCTGCGACTCACCGTCCTCGACGTCGGTCAGGGGGACTCGATTCTGCTCGAGGTGCCCGAAGGAGCCGTGCTCGTGGATCAGGGACCGCCGGAGGCGGAAGTGGACGACCAGCTGCATCGGCTCGGCGTCCGGCGGCTCGCTCTCCTCGTCCTCACCCATCCGCAGCGCGACCACGTGGGCGGCGCCCGTGACGTGCTCCAGCATCTCGAGGTCGATCGCGCACTTGATCCCGGCATTCCGTCCGAGAGTCCCGAGGAAGCCGCGGCCCTCGCAGCGGCGAGAAAACGTGACGTACCCGTCACGCGCGCCCACGCCGGCGTCGTCTTTCGTCTCGGCCGTCTCCGCCTCCAGCTGCTGTGGCCAGATGGGCCCGGGACTCCGGGCGCCGATCCGAACCTTCGGGCCACCGTCATCGCCGCCAGCTACGGCAAGGTGGACGCATTGCTGACGGCGGACGCCGAGTCTCCGGTCACCGTGCCGTTGAGCCCGCCGCGCGTCGAGATCCTGAAGGTGGCACATCACGGCTCGGCAGATGAGGGCCTGGCACGCTTGCTCGAGCTCACTCGCCCCGCCGTCGCCGTGATCTCCTGCGGTCGCAACAACGACTACGGGCACCCGGCGCCGTCGACGATCGCGACGCTCACGGCCGTTCCTGACCTCGCGCTGTTCAGGACCGATCTGGACGGCCGGGTCGTGATCGAGACCGACGGCGAGCGGATCTCGACGTGGTCACAACGATGACTATCCTCGCTGACCGTGTCGGGCGAGCCCCTGCTGCCGGTCTATCTGCTCAGCGGAAACGACCGTCCGAAGATCGCGCGCGCGCTCCGCCGGTTGCGGGCACGCTTCGGAGAAGAGTCACTCGAGCAGCTCGCGGCCGACTCGGCGAGCGGAGCGGATGCCGTCGCGGCGTGCAACGCGCTCGGCCTCTTCGCCGGCGACCGGGGCGGACGCCTGGTCGTCGTCGAGGGCGTCGAACGCTGGCGGAAGGCCGACGTGGACGCCGTCGCCGCGTACCTCGCCGACCCGGTTCCCGGCGCGGTGCTCGCGCTTGTCGCCGCCGAGCCGATGCGCAACGAGGTGCTTGCCAAGGCTGTGGCGAAGATCGGCAAGGTCCTGGCCTACGACGCACCGAGGCCCCGGGATCTTCCCGGCTGGGTGCGAGCGCAATTCGAGGCACGGGGCGCGACGGTCGATCAAGACACGGCGCGGGCTCTCGTCGAGATCGTCGGCGACGACCTCGGCGTTCTCGCCTCCGAGGTGGACAAGATCGCCACCTGGGCAGCCGGAGGCCCACTCGAACGCGCAGACGTCGCCGCGCTCGCGACGCCCGCTCGCGAGGCGACCGCCTGGGCGCTCACCGACGCCTGGGGGGAACGCGACCTGCCCGCGCTTCTCGCGGCGTGCGAGGCGGAGCTCGCGCGGCGCGATCCCTTCGGCGTCTCGACGCGGTTGGCCGCGCATGTCGGCCTGGTCCGAGACGTCCAGCGCCTCGCGGCCGAGGGGCTACCGGCGCGCGAAGTCGCGAAGCGGCTGAAGGTGCACGAGTTCCGCGTAAAGAAGGCGATCGCGCACGCCAACCGTTACTCGCCGGACGAGCTCGACGCGGCGGTCGTCCGGCTCGCGGCGCTCGACGCCGCCATCAAGGGTGCGAGCCGGCTCCCGAGCGAGCTCGTGCTCACACGCACTCTTGTCGAGCTGAGCGGGGCGGAGCCCGCGCCGGCCGCGGGCTGAGGCTGCAGCTACCGGCCGAAGACGATCCGGGCCGCTTGCGCCTTCTTGCGCGCCGCGGCATTGCGATGCAGCGCTCCGCGCGACGCCGCGCGGTCGATCCAGCGCTGCAGCTCGAGGTGAGCGGTGCGCACGTCGTCTGCGTCGCCGTCGGCTACGGCGCGCTCGAGCCGCCGGGTGAGCGTCTTGACGGTCGAGCGGTAGCGCAGATTCTCGAGCCGCTGCCGGGCTGCGCTGCGAACGCGTTTCTCCTGTTGCTTGATGTTGGGCATGACGTGAAAATGCCCGCGTCGCGGGCGCGCGCATGGTACCAGCGGAGCCCGCTCGTATCCTCACGACCGTGGGGAAGAGGCCGTGACCGAGGTTCGCGAAGAGGCGGCCGCCTTCCCGTCCCGCCGGCTTGCCTGGTCGACCGCGATCTTCTCGATCGCCACCGGCCTCTCCCGCGTCATCGGGCTGGCTCGCGAGATCGTCGCACGTCGGTACTTCGGGGTCGAGGGCGCCGGCATCAACGCCTTCACCGTCGCCTTCCAGGTGCCGAATCTCGTCCGCGCGCTGGTCGCCGACGCCGCACTGTCGTCGGCCTTCGTCCCGGTCTTCAGCGAGCTGCTGGAGAAGGGCGAGCGCGTGCGGGCATGGCGCGTCGCATCCAGCCTGATCTGGATCCTGCTCCTCGGACTGACGGCGGTGACCGCGGTCTTCATGCTCGTCGCTCCGTGGGTCATGGACCTCTTCGGCTACGGCGGCGGGGAGACCGGGAACCTCGCGGTCACGCTGTCGCGAATTCTGTTCCCGATCGTCGTCCTGCTCGGCGTCTTCGGAATCGTGGTCGGCGTCCTGAACAGCTACGAGCACTTCACCGTCCCGGCGCTGACGCCCGTGTTCTGGAACCTCGCGATCATCGCCGGTCTCGTGATCGGCGTCCCCCGGGCGGGCTCGACCGATGCCGAGCTCTACGTCTACGCCGGCTCGATCGTCGTCGGCACGGTGATCCAGCTGTTGCTCCCGCTGCCGTGGCTGACCGGGCTGGACGGGCGGCTTCGGCTCGCGATCGACTGGCGCGACCCGGCCGTGAAGCGTGTCTTCGTCCTGATGCTTCCGGTCACGCTCGGGTTGGGCCTGATCAACGTCAACGCGCTGATCGGGACGTTCTTCGCGGCCCGCTACATCGACCGCACGATCGCGCCGAGCGCGGTCGACGCTGCCTTCCGCATCTACATGGTGCCGCAGGGGATGTTCTCTGTCGCCCTTGCGACGGTGCTGTTTCCGGCGCTCTCGCGCCTGGCGGCGCGGCGCGACCACGCCGGCTTCAGGAGCACGGTCGGCCTTGGTCTCCGGCAGATCGCGTTTCTGCTGGTACCCGCGAGCGTCGGGTTCGCCGTCCTCGCGGAACCGATCGTGCGGCTCCTGTACCAGCGCGGAGAGTTCGGCCCGCACGAGACCGAGGTGGTCGCCGGCGCACTCGCCGCCTTCTCGCTCGGGCTCACCTTCAACGGCGCCATGCTGATGCTGAATCGCGCCTTCTTCGGGCTCCAGGCGCCGTGGATCCCGACCTGGGTCGCCCTCGGCAACCTGATCCTCAACACCGTGCTGTTCGCGGTCTTCTACCGCGTCGGCACCTGGGGCATTCCCCTCGCGATCTCGCTCGCCAACGTCGCCGGCACCGCGGCGCTCCTTATCCTGCTTCGGGCTCGTCTCGGCGAGGTCGAAGATCGTGCGACAGCGCGCTCGACGTTGCTCGTCGCCGTCGCCTCGATCCCGCTGGCGATCGTCGCCTACACGGTTTGGCACGTCGTCGACGACCTGCTCGGGCGGTCGTTCGGCGCCCAGCTCGCCTCCGTCTCGGCAGCGCTCGTCGCGGGCGGCGCCGCCTACCTCTTTTCCGCCCGTTTGCTGGGAGTTCGTGAGCTGAACGCGTTGCTATCGTTGCGAGCCCGCGCTCGCCCGGACGGCTGATCTACTTTGCAGCAGGACCGCATCCGCAACTTCTCGATCATCGCGCACATCGACCACGGGAAGTCGACCCTGGCCGACCGCATCCTGGAGCTCACGGGCACTGTCTCCGGCCGTGAGATGCGCGAGCAGGTCCTGGACTCGATGGAGCTCGAGCGCGAGCGCGGGATCACGATCAAGGCCCAGGCGGTGCGTGTGCCCTGGAAGGGGCACCAGCTCAACCTCATCGACACTCCCGGGCACGTCGACTTCACCTACGAGGTCTCGCGCTCGCTCCAGGCCTGCGAAGGCGCGATGCTCGTCGTCGATGCGGCGCAAGGCGTGGAGGCGCAAACCGTCGCGAACGGTTACCTCGCGATCGAGAACGACCTCGAGCTGCTCCCCGTGGTCAACAAGATCGACCTACCGCAGGCGGATCCCGACGGAGCCGCGCAGGAGCTCGCCGACCTCATCGGTGGTGATGCCGACGACGTCCTCCGCATCTCGGCGAAGACGGGCGAGGGCGTAGAGGCGGTTCTCGATGCGGTGGTCGAGCGGATCCCGCCGCCTTCGGGCGACCGGGAAGCGCCGGCGCGGGCGCTGGTGTTCGACTCCTCCTACGACCAGTACCGCGGCGTCGTCGCCTTCGTGCGTGTCGTCGACGGGGTCTTCCGCACCGGCGACCGCGTACTCGCGATGGCGGAGGGCAGTCGCTTCGAAGCCGAGGAGCTCGGATTCTTCGCCCCGACCATGCGGGCCGCCGACGCGCTCGCGGCCGGCGAGGTCGGCTACGTCGTCACGGGGTTGAAGGACGTCAGCCGGCTGCGCGTCGGCGACACGCTCACCTCGCTCGGACAGGCCGCCGCCGAGCCGCTCCCCGGGTACAAGGACGTGAAGCCGATGGTCTTCGCGGGTCTGTTTCCGACCGATTCGGACGACTACCCGGACCTGCGCGACGCACTCGAGAAGCTCAAGCTCAACGACGCCTCGCTGCTCTACGAGCCCGAGACCTCGCAGGCGCTCGGCTTCGGCTTCCGCTGCGGTTTCCTCGGACTCCTCCATATGGAGATCGTCCGCGAGCGCCTCGAGCGCGAGTTCGACCTCGACCTGCTCGTGACCGCGCCGAACGTCGCCTACCGGGTCGTGACGAAGGACGGGCGTGAGGTCGAGGTGCACAACCCGGCCGAGATGCCCGCCGAGATCGAGCGCGTCGAGGAGCCGTTAATCCGCGCGTCGATCATCGTCCCCAAGAGCTACGTCGGGCCGGTGATGGAGCTCTGTACCGAGCGACGCGGTCGCTTCGACCACATGGAGTACCTCTCGGAGGAGCGGGCGGTGCTGATCTACGAGCTGCCGCTCGCCGAGGTCGTCGTCGACTTCTACGACCAGCTGAAGTCACGCACCCGTGGGTACGCCAGTTTCGACTACGACATCGTCGGCTTCCGCGAGGGCGACCTCGTCCGACTCGACGTGCTGATCGCCGGCGAACCGGTGGACGCGCTGGCCCTGATCCTCCACCGCGCTTCGGCCTACGGCCGGGGACGCGCGCTCGTCGACAAGCTCCGCGAGGAGATCCCGCGCCAGCTGTTCGACGTGCCCGTGCAAGCGGCGATCGGCTCGCGCGTGATCGCGCGGGAGACGATCAAGGCCAAGCGCAAGGACGTGCTGGCCAAGTGCTACGGCGGCGACATCACCAGGAAGCGGAAGCTGCTCGAGCGGCAGAAGGCCGGCAAGAAGCGCATGAAGCAAGTGGGGGCGGTCGAGGTGCCGCAGGAGGCTTTCCTCGCCGTGCTGAACCTCGACGGAGGGAAACGGTGAGCGCGCCTCCGGTTCGCCACCTCTACATCCATCTGCCGTTCTGCGCACACCGCTGCGGCTTCTGCGACTTCGTCACGGTCGTCGGGCGAAGGGAACAGCATCGCGCGTACGCGGATGCTCTCCTGGCCGAGCTCGAGCTCGAGCGCCGGGTCGTAGCGGAACGCCTCGACACGGTTTTTCTCGGCGGCGGCACGCCGACGTTCACGGACCCAGCAGAGCTTTTCCGCCTCCTCGACGCGCTGCCGCCCGCCGAAGAGGTGACCGTCGAGGCGAACCCGGAGACGATCACACCGGCGCTCGCGGGCCGCCTGCGTGCCAAAGGTGTCACGCGAGTTTCGCTCGGCGTGCAGAGCTTCACGCCGCGGCTTCTGGCCGTGCTCGAGCGGCGTGCCGGCCCCGATGACGTCCGGCGCGCTTTCTACGATCTTCGTGATGCCAGTTTCGACAACATCTCGCTGGACCTCCTGTACGGGATTCCCGGCCAGAGCCCCGCCGACCTCGAAGCTGATTTGGGGCAAGCGCTCGAGCTCGGACCGGAGCACCTGTCGTGCTACGAGCTGGAGGCGAAGCCGGGGACCCGCTTCACCCACGCCCACGGCGAGGAGCTTGCGCGGCAGGCGGGGGAGATGGAGGGATACTTCGAGGTCGTCGTTGACCGGCTCGTGGCGGCCGGCTATCGCTGGTACGAGACGGCCAACTTCTGCCGGCCGGGCCGGGAAGCGGGCCATAACCTCGCGTACTGGTCGGGGCGGGAGTACCTGGGCTTGGGCGTCGGCGCCGTCTCCACCGTCGGCGGGCTTCGCTGGCAGAACGCCCCTAGCCTGGGGCGCTACATCGCGGCGCTCGCCAGCGGGCGAAAACCGCCGCGCGTGGAGGAGCCGTTGCCGGCTGCCGTTCGCCAACGCGAGCGGCTCATGCTGGGGCTTCGGCTCGACCAAGGCGTCCCCCTCGCCTCCGTTGCCGACGCCGTCGACGCGGCGGCGCTCGCCCACATGGAGCAGCTTGGCCTGGCCGAGCGACGCGATGACGTGCTCGTCCTGACGAAGAGAGGGCGCTTCCTGGGCGGCGGCGTCACCGCCGAGCTGATGGCCTAAAGCCCCGCAAAACCTACAATTAAGGACGATGCCGCAAGGCCAGCAGCCCATCCTCACGCCTCGGCAGGAGGAGATCCTCGCGCGCGTAGTCGAGGACTACATCGCCACGGGCGCGCCCGTCGGGTCGAAGTCGCTCGTTCAGCGGTCGAGGCTAACCGTCTCGTCGTCGACGGTGCGGTACGAACTCGCCGTGCTCGAGGAACAAGGCCTGCTCACGCATCCCCACACGTCGGCAGGCCGCGTGCCGACCGATCAGGGATACCGCTTCTTCGTCGACCGCCTCCTCGATCAGCTCGCCCCACGTCCTGCCGAGCTCGAACTCGACCTGTCGCAGGTCCGGAGCCAGGTCGACTCGGCCCTGCGCGCGACGACGGAGGCGCTCGCAGAGGTCACGCATCTTCTTGCACTTGTCTCCGCGCCTCCGCTCGAGACGACGACGGTGCGGCGAGTCGAGGTCCTGCTGCTCCAGCCGCACGTGGTCATGATCGTCGTAATCACGTCAACGGGCGGCGTGACGAAGCGGCTCGTAACGTCGGCGGAAACAGTCGACCCGGGACTGGCCGAGTGGGCCGGCGAGTACCTGAACGAGCAGGTCGCCGGCCTCCAGCTGGGAGCGCGCATGCTCCGGAACCGCTTCGAGGACCCGCACCTATCGGAGCGGGAGCGCGAGTTCCTCGCCAGCCTGCGCCCGGCCTTCACGGACGTCCTCGAAGCCGAGGATCAGACGCTCTACGTGGGCGGCACAGCTTGGCTCCTGGACGAGTTCCGGGCCGACGAGCTCCAGGGCTACCGGCGGCTCCTCGAGGTGCTGGAGCAGCGGGCCGCGCTGCTCGAGCTCATGCGCGCCAGCCTCCTGTCGAAGCGGCCGTTCGCGCTTGTCGGCTCGGAATTCCAGGACCCCGAGCTGACCAGCGTCTCCCTCGTCGGAGCCCCCTACGGGCTGCGTCACCGCAACCTGGGGACGGTAAGCCTCCTCGGTCCCATGCGCATGGACTACGTGAAGGCCATCGATGCGGTTCGCTCAGCTGCCCGTGAGCTCTCGCGCTTCGTCGAGGAGCTCTACGAGGAGTAGGTCAGCCGGGTCGCGTCAGTACGCTACGACCGTGGCCACCACACGTCGGGACTACTACGA
>DASZCE010000230.1:0-2598 GCA_035943455.1 Gaiellaceae bacterium
CCCCTCCCCCTGCGCCGACGGCGACGAGGTCGGTGACGACGGCCGTCAGGAGCGCGCCGACCGCGAGGCCGCAGAGGACCCCGAACACGGCGAGGCTTCCGATTCGGAGCACGAGCTGGCGACGCAGCGTCGCGGGCGCCATTCCCTGCGATTCGAGGTCGAAGAAGCTGCCGGATTCGTCACGCAGCTCGACCGAGACTACGAGTAGGACCGAGACTACGGCGAGCACGAGCGCGAGCAGGCTGCCGGCGGCCAGCACTGCCACCGTGCCCGAGGCGAGCGGATTGTCCCGCAGCTCGGCCTCGAGGACGCGCCGGGACGTAACGACGACAGGGCTTCCGCGAGCCGCTCGCTCGAGCTCGCGCGAGAGCCCGGGCGGGCCGGCGATCCAGGCTTCGTCCGGCACGGCGGCGCCTGGAGCGGCGGCGGTGACCGCCGTTTCCAGTGCGCGTGCGTCCGCAACGACAAAGGGGCACTCGAGCGAGGGAAAGAGCGCGGCTGGGGCGACGATCTCGGCATTGACGACGGCGGCCCCAATGGAGAGCGGGATGACGCGAGCGGACCCCACGCGCTGAGCGAGCGACGCACAGGCGATGACGCGGATCGGGCTGCCGTCGGTCGGCTGGCGCGGACGCAGCCGAAACGCCCGCTCCTGCGTCAGCAGATAACGAATTGTCAGCGTCTGCCGCGAGCGTGATGCGTCAGGCGACGACTCTGTCGCAAGCACCCAGCGGCGGTAGTCGACCGGCAGGTGCCTCGACCCGTGAGGCGTCGAGACGCGGAGCTGTCCGAATCTCAGCCGGCCGGCGCTGAAGACATCGGGCGCACTGCCCTCGGCGGCGGCATGGGCCGCAGAGAACGACTCGGCCGGCGGGATGCCGAGGGTGAGACCGACGATCGTGCCGCCGCGTGCAGCGCGAGGAAGCCGCGCTCGGAGCAGCGTGTGTCCGCGCCGAGCTACGCCGAGATCGAGAGCGACATACGCGCCATGCTCCGTGCGTACGCTCGCCGTGACGGAAAACGGATCGCCGCGGAAGGCGACGGGAACGGTGAGCGCTTCAGCGTCGCGCGGGAGCCGCGGACCGACCGGCTGGAGCGCCCGCGCGGGAGCGATCTGACGGGCGAGCTCCGCCTGCGCGCTGGCGGCGAAGTCGCTGCGCCACCGCAGTCTTCGCAGGGCGTCGCTGGGAAGACCGACAACGTCGATCGTTTCGGTCAGGTTGACCGACCGCGCCTGCGCGGCCCGCCGGATCACCGGCACCGCGTTCCAGCGAGCGTATTCCGTCCCCACGGGCCGCTCGCCGGTCACCGCGCCCGTCGCCGCCTTCCGGACCGTGTAGTCCAGCGGTACCGCGAACGCCGCCTGAGCCTGCTCGCCCTCGAGCAGGGTGGAGCGGTAGGTGGCGGCGAACACCGCGAGCCCGACGCTGACGACGAGGAAGGCAACGGTGACGAGCTGCGTTCCGGGGTCGCGGGCAGCGGAGAGGAGTGCGAGCCGCAGCGACGGGCGGGTCTTCGGCGCGACTCGCTCGGCGAGTCGAAACACCGGCCCCGCCACACGGGTGGCGACGATCGCACCCGCCACGATCATGAGGCCCGGCACGAGCAGGAGGACGACCCCGGTCCCGCGATCACGTGCAAGGGTCGCGGCGTCGGTTTGGCCGGCTGCGAGGGCGACGGCGACGGCCAGGAGCGCGGCGCCCGCGGCCGCGTCGACGACGGAGAGGCCGCGGCCGCGAACGAGCACCGGCTGCGCCCGCATCGTCGCGAAGAGGATCACTGCCGCGAGCGCGGCAAGCGACGCCACGAGGCCCAGGCCGGTCGGCGAGAGAATCGTCCGCTCGAGGAGCGACGTCCGAGGCGTCTCGGTCACGGCCGCGAGCCCGGCGGCCGCGAGCGCTCCCGTAGCCCAGCCGAGAGCAGCAGCGGGCACGACGATGGCGGTCGCCTCCGCGCCCGCGAGCAGATCGGTCTGCCACCGCCGAGCACCGAACCGGCGCAGGCGTCGCGAAGCCGATCGGGCGCTCGAGCGCAGGGTCGCGGCGGCGACGATCGCGAAGACAAGGAACAACACCGCGCACTCCCCGCCGATCAGAAGCAAGCGGCGGTAGGCGACACGTGCATCCAGGGCGACGTCTTCGAGGGAGTCGAACGGCGCGCTCAGGCCGAAGCGAAACGATGCGGTCTGGAGGCGCGTCCGCGCTCGCGTAAGGCCGAGCTCGAGGTCCTCGAGTGTCCATGCCGTCGGCCGCGCGGACGCGAGCGGCGCCGACCACGTGTATGTGCGGAACACCGAGGCGAGCATCGGAAGTCGGTCTGCACCTGCGACGTCACCCGCGACGAGCGTTCGAACGTCGGCCACTTCTGTCCCGAGCAGTCGACGCACCGGTATTCCGGGACGCGGCTCCGCACGTCCGACGAACGGAAGTCCGGCAATCTGGGAACGAGGGCCGTTGCCGACGGCGACGGTCTCGCAGCGTGTGGGGGCACACGTTCTCGGAAGCCGGCCTCGGCGCACCACAAACGATCGCGCGAGCTGGTCGGTGGCGGCGACATTGACGTCCCGGCCGGCGACGCGTGTATTGCGATAGACGAGCG
>DASZCE010000231.1:0-7514 GCA_035943455.1 Gaiellaceae bacterium
GGGTGATCGAGGTCGTCAAAGGCGGCCTCATCCTCGACCTCGGCGTCCGCGGCTTCCTTCCGGCGTCGCTCGTCGACATTCGCCGCGTCCAGGACCTCGCCGAGTTCCTCGGCGAGACCCTCCGCTGCAAGGTGATCGAGCTCAACCGGTCCCGCAACAACGTCGTGCTCTCGCGCCGCGCCGTCCTCGAGGACGCGCGGAAGGAGCAGCGGCAGCAGATCCTCGACCGGCTGCAGCCCGGCGACGTCGTCGAGGGGCAGATCTCGAACATCGTCGACTTCGGCGCGTTCGTCGACCTCGACGGGATGGACGGCCTGATCCACATCTCGGAGATCTCCTGGAGTCACGTCAACCACCCCTCCGAGGTGCTGGAGATCGGCCAGACCGTCAAGGTCAAGGTCCTCGACATCGACCGCGAGCGCCAGCGGATCTCACTCGGGCTCAAGCAGACCCAGAGCGACCCCTGGCAGCAGGTGCTCGAGCAGTACAGCGAGGGCGACGTCGTCGAGGGGAAGGTGACGAAGGTCGTGACGTTCGGCGCCTTCGTCGAGATCATGCCGGGCGTCGAGGGCCTGGTCCACATCTCCGAGCTCGCGCAGCACCATGTCGAGAACCCGCGCGAGGTGGTCGCGCAGGGCGATCAGGTGCAGGCGAAGATCATCGAGGTCGATCCCGAGCGCCGGCGGCTCTCCCTGTCGCTCAAGCGCGTCGAGGGCGAGGGGCCGACGCCGGCCTCGGAGCTCGGCCTCTCCGACGAGGTCTTCGGGACGGGGCCGTCGGAGCTCTCGGAGCACACGGGGTCGGAGCCTTCGCCCCAGCCGGTCGTGGCACCTGAGGAGGCGCCACTCGAGCCCGAGGCGCCGGCGGTGCCGGAGCCCGAGGCCGCTCCGGACGAGGGCGACGAGCAGCAGTCCTAGGTCTCCGCTCGCCGTCGCCATCACGGGCGGCATCGGGGCGGGGAAGAGCGAGGCGCTGAGAGCGTTTGCACGCCACGGCGCGGCGGTGGTCTCGAGCGACGAGATCGTCCACCACCTGCTCCGCGCTGACGCCGAGGTCAAGGCGGCGATGATCGAACGGCTGGGGGAGGGGATCCTCGGGGACGACGCGGAGATCGACCGGAGCCGCGTCGCGGAGCGCGTGTTCGGAGACCGCGAAGCGCTCGCGTGGTTGGAGGGGCTTCTCCATCCCCGGGTCTCGGCCGAGTACCTCCGCTGGCGCGAGCAGCTCGGCGAGCTTCCGAATCCGCCCGCGGTGACCGTCACGGAGGTGCCGCTGCTCTACGAGGTCGGGGCCCAGGACCGCTTCGACAAGGTCGTCGTGATCACGGCTCCCGAGCAGCTTCGGGAGGCGCGGGCGCGCGTTCCCCTCGCCGGCCGCTCGGACCGCCTGCTGCCCGACCGCGAGAAAGCGAAACGCGCCGACTACGTCTACGTGAACACGGGGTCTCTCGAGGAGCTCGACGAGTGGGTAGCGAGCGTCATGGAGGAGCTGCGAGCATCCTCCGCGCCCTCTCGGCAATGACGACGTTCCCCTTTGCCTCGGCACCCGCGAGGGCTCGTTCCAGCGCAGCGCTCGCGACGGCCGGCGCGAGAAACGGAGCGATCTCGACGACTGCGACCGGCGCGTCGAACCCTTCGTCGGGGGCGGCCAGTTCGAGCACCTCCGCTGCCAGCCGCGCGGCCTCACCGCGCTCGTCTCGCCCGGCGGCGGCGTGGGCCTTCCCCACCCGGCAGTAGATCTGCGTCATCAAGTCGTCCTCCGAGCCGATCCTACGGCTCTCGTCGGCGAGCTCGTCGGCTTCCCGATAGCGCTGTTGATGCGCCAGCGCGAGCGACAGCAACGCCGAAACAGTGGAGAGATAGCCGTGCTCGCCTGCGGCAGTGAGGATCCCATGCGCTTCGCGAAGAATCCTTTCCGCCGCGGGGGCGTCACCGGCAAGCAACTCGATCAACGCCGCGGGCTGCGAGACGGCTGCGTACTGGACGTTTTGCCCGAGTTCGAGGAGGAGGCGACGACCCTCCGCGGCCAACCGTCGGCCGTCTGTGAACTCGCTCGTGAGCGCGAGCAAGCTTCCTTCGGCGACAAGCAGCATGCCGCGCGCCTGCTGATTCACCTCGCTCAGTTGGGCGAGCCTTCGGCACTCGCGAAGTCCTTCGTCGACCGGCGTGGGCCCCCAAAGCAAGAGCAGCCCGATCCAGTAAGCGGCCTGGGAGACGAGCTGCGAATCGCCGAGCGACTCCGCGTGCGCGAGCGACTCTCGCAACAACTGCTCTGCCCGCTGCAGATTCCCAAGCCAGGCATTGAAAGCTCCGAGCCGGTGCAGCGCCTCCGCGATGATCGTGTCTTCTCCGAGCCGTTCGGCCTCGGCGACTGCCTCCTCCATCGATGCAGCGGCCTCCTCGATGTCCGCTCCTCGCCGCGCCTCCAGCCAGACACGCCGCACGCGTGCCCGTAATGCCGTCGCGTCGTCTCCGAGCTCTTCCGCGGCTCTGTAGAGCTCCATCGGCCGCTCGCTCGCGCCGCGTTCGACGACTGCGCTGGCAAGGTCCGGATAGAGCGCGACTGCGCCGGGGTCGCCTTCGGGAAGCAGTCTCACCGCCCGCTCGAGCAGGTTGATCGTGGCCGGCAAATCTGCGCGCTGCGCCGCTCGCCTTCCCGCGGCCGCAAACAGCTCCGACGCACGACGCGCGAGCTCGATGCCGCGCTCGTCGACCGGCCCGAGCTCGGCTCGGTAGCGATATGCCTGCTCGAGGTGGTAGCCGCGGATCTCCTCTAGCTCTGGGGCGGCGACCTTAAGCCACTCCGCGAATCGCTCGTGGAGAGTCGCACGCTGCTCCTTCGGAAGGGCGTCGTAGGCCGCGTCGCGCAGCAGCAGGTGCTTGAACCTGAACGTCTCCTCGTCGGTGGGGCGAACGATCTCCTTCCGGACGAGCGACTGCTGGATCTCGGGGAGCCGCGTCGCGACCGCGGCCGGGACGAGCGTCGTCAGCGCGTCGTGCCGGAACTCCTGACCCTGGACGGCCGCGCATTCGAGGGCGGTGCGCTCGTCCGGCGCGAGGCGGTCGAGCCTCGCAGCCAGCAGTGCCTGGATCGTCGGGGGGACGACGACGTCCGGCGCGCCGTTCTCGGCGACCATCGCCAGCATCTCCTCGACGTAGAGCGGATTGCCCTCGGCGGCGGCGGCGATGCGATCCTTCAGGTCGGGCTCCATCCGCGCAGCGAGCAGGTTGTCGACGAGCTGCGCGGCCTCGTCCTCCGTCAGCGCTTCGAGGAGCATCGTCGCCGCGTTCAGCTTTCCGCCGCCCCAGCCGGGCCTGACGTCGAGGAGGTCCGGCCGCGCGACGCAGACGATCAGCATCGGAGCGTCACGCGCGAGGTCGGTGACGTGGTCGACGAGGTCGAGGAACGTCGGCTCGGCCCACTGAAGGTCGTCGAAGACGACGAGCAGCGGCCGTTCGCGCGCGAGCCGCTCGAGGATCCGGCGCGTCTGGAGCGCGATCTCGTCCCGGTTCGCGTCGAAGTCGAGCTCTGATGCGAGCGGCTCGATCTCCAGCAGCGGCCAGTACGTAATGCCTTCGCCGTAGGGCAAACAGCGACCGGCGAGCAGCGTCGCCTCGACACGCTCGTGGAGCTCGCGGACGAGCCGCGACTTGCCGATGCCGGCGGGGCCGAGCAGCGTGAACTGGTACGCGACCCGCTCCGAGACGGCATGGTCGTACGCTCCCTGAAGCTGGGCGAGCTCGTTCTCGCGGCCGACCAAAGGAGAACCGAGGCGGCGCTGAATGAACTCGGCCCCCTCGACGATTTCCATGAGGCGGAAAGCATGCAGGGGCTCGGACTTGCCCTTCGCGACCAGGTGCTCCGCCGGCTCGGCGATGACCGCCCCGCGTACGAGCCGGTAGGTGGTCTCGCCGACGAGCGTCTCGCCCGGTGCAGCGCCCTGCTCGAGGCGAGCCGCGACGTTGACGGCGTCGCCCGTCGCGAGCGATTCGCCCTCCCCGACGACGACCTCACCCGTGTTCACCCCGATGCGGCTCTCGATCCGGACGCCCCAGTCGCGTTCCAGCTCCTCGTTCAGGGCGGCGAGCGACGTGCGCATGTCGGCGGCGGCGCGGACCGCGCGGAGGGCGTCGTCCTCGTGCACGACCGGCACGCCGAACACGGCCATGACGGCGTCACCGATGAACTTCTCCACGGTGCCGCCGTGGCGCTCGATCGCGGCGCGCATCTTGTCGAAGTACCGCGCCATCACGCGGCGCGTCGATTCCGGATCGAGCCGCTCGCCCATCGCCGTCGAGCCCGAGACGTCGCAGAAGAGAACGGTCACCGTCTTCCGAACCTCGCGCACGGGCCGCTGTGACTCGAGCGGCGCGGCGCAGTTGCCGCAGAACCGGAACCCGGGCGGATTCTCTTGGCCGCAGTTCGGGCAGCGAAGCACGCGCGGATCTTACGATGGTGCTTGACAGACATCAAAATGACGTCATAATGGTGCTATGGAGACGGCGAAGTTCGTCGAGAAGCTGGAGCGGGATCTCGCTTCGGTGGCCGCGTTGGGGGACGACGCGATCGCCGAGGCGGCCGAGCGGCTGGCGCAGGCGCTGCGCGCGTCCGCCGGGATGCGACTGGTCGAGACGCTCGGCGACGCCGCGCTCGAGATCAGCGCGCAACTTCCGGAGGGCCACGTCGAGGTGCGCCTCGCCGGACCCGACCCGCAACTGGTCTACGTCGGTTCTGAGCCGAGCGAGGCGCCGCCCGTGCAGACCGAGGACGGGCTGACCGCGCGGATCACGCTGCGACTACCCGGGAACCTCAAGCGCGAGCTCGAAGCAGCGGCCGCGCGCGAGGGGGTCTCGCTCAACACCTGGCTCGTCCGGGCGCTCGCCCGGAGCACGGCACCGGCACCTCGCCGTCCCGGTAAACGCCTGACGGGCTACGCCCGCAACTGAGGAGGGAGACATGAGGACTGAATCGTTTGCCACGCCGGGAGACGTGGAGCTCACGATCGAGGTGCCCCGCGGCGAGGTCGAGGTCGAGACCGTCGACGCCGCCGAAACCGTCGTCGAGCTCGAGGCGCGCGGCCGCGATGCCGACGAGCTCGAGCGCGAGGCCCGCATCGAAGCGCGGCCGCGAGGGAACGGGCACGAGGTCGTCGTCGACGCAAGCGCTCGTCGCGGGCGGCTCGGCTTTCGCGACGGTGAATACCGGGTCCGGATCAAGACGCCCGCGGGTGCGACCGTGCGTGCCGACCTGGCGTCCGCGGACATCCGGGGCAGGGGCCGCTTCGGCGCGGTCGAGATCGATGTTGCCTCCGGCGACGTGACGTTCGACGAGGTCGAGCGTCAGGCGAAGGTCAACACTGCCTCGGGCGACGTCGAGCTGCGCCGCGTCGGCTCCGCGAAGATCAACTCGGCATCGGGTGACGTCCGGATCGACGAGTCCGGACCCGTCGAGGCGAACACGGCGTCGGGCGACATCCAGCTGCGGAACGTCTCATCCGGCGAGGTGAAGCTGCACTCGGCCTCCGGGGACGTCGAGGTCGGAATCGCCAAAGGCTCGCGCCTCTGGGTCGACGCCCAGTCGCTCTCCGGCGACACCTCGTCGGAGCTCGAGCTCGAGCCGGCGCCCTCGGAAGCCGAGGACGCTCCGCTGGTCGAGCTCCGCGCGCAGACGATGAGTGGCGACATCGCCGTCCGCAGGGCGTAGCGTGATCGAAGCGACTCCCGAGACCCCTCCGCTGCGTCGGCAGCCGGAGTTCCTGAAGCTGTGGGCCGCGCAGTCGATCTCGCAGATCGGCGACCAGATCACCTACCTGGCGCTGCCGCTCGTGGCGGTGCTGACCCTCGACGCCTCGGCGGCTCAGATGGGGCTGCTGACGGCCGCGGAGCTGATGCCGCACCTGCTCTTCTCGCTCGCCGCCGGTGTCTGGATCGAGCGGCGTTCGAACCGCCGGCGGCTCATGATCGCCGCCGACATCACGCGCGCGCTCCTCCTCGCGTCCGTGCCGCTCGCCGCGGCGTTCGGCCTCCTCTCCTTCCCCCAGCTCTACGTCGTCGGCTTCCTGGCTGGGACGTTCGCCGTGCTCTTCGACATCAGCTGGGCGACGCTGTTCGTCAGCGTGGTGCCCCGGCGCGACGTCGTCGAGGCGAACAGCAAGCTGAGCGCCAGTCGGGCTCTCTCGTTCGTCATGGGGCCGTCGCTCGCCGGCTTCCTCGTCCAACTGCTGACCGCTCCGGTGACGCTGCTCCTGGACGCGGTCTCATTCGTCGGCTCCGCGCTCTTCCTGGGCCGCATCCGTGCTGAGGAGCCGCCGGTCGACGAGGACGGCCGTGAAGGAGTGTGGGAGAGCCTCCGAGGCGGCCTTCGCTACGTGCTCGGAGACGAGGTGATCCGGCCCGAGCTGCTCTGCACCGCGACGATCAACCTCTTCAACTTCGTCTTCCACGCGATCTTCATCCTCTACGCGACCAAGGAGCTTGGAGTCGACCCCGGACTGCTCGGCCTCGTACTCGGCGCCGGCGCCGTCGGCGGCATCGCCGGTGCGTTCGTCGCCGTCCGGGTCGAGCGCCTGATCGGAATCGGTCCCTCCTTCACGCTCGGCTGCGTGCTCTTCCCGGGGCCGCTCGTGCTCGTGCCGCTCGCCTCCGGCACCGAGGTTCAGGCGGCGGTCATCCTCGGGCTCGCGGAGTTCCTGTCCTCGGTCGGCGTGATGATCCTCGACGTGAACGGCAGCAGCCTGATGTACCTACGAACCCCGGACCGGCTTCGTTCGCGGATGAGCGGCACGTACCGCTTCGTCAACTACGGCGTGAGGCCGCTCGGCGCGCTCTTGGGCGGTGCGCTCGGCACGGCGATCGGACTCCAGACGACGCTCTGGATCGGGGTGATCGGCGCGCTCGGCGGAGTTCTCTGGCTCATGTTCTCGCCGATCCCGCGTCTACGGGTCGTCGGCGAGGCGGCTTAGCGCTCCTCGAGCTCGTTCGCCTTCGCGCAGAGCGCGTCGAACGCCGCCTGGAGGAAGTCGTTCGCGGCCGAGGCGCCGAGCGTCCACGTCAGCGCCCGCCCGAAGCGGGGCGCGACCATCTGGGACGATGCAAGGCCGGCCGCGACCCACGTCCCGACGCAGCGGGAGCAGCTGACGAGCTCGCCCAGCGCGCGCTGGAGCCCTTCGCCTGCCGGCCGCTCCTCGGCCCCCTCGACGAACGGCTCGCGGACGAAGCTCGCGACGCGCTCATGCGAGAGCGTCCGTGCGCCCTTGAAGGTCGCCGCGGAGAGCGCCACGAGGTCGAGCGCCGAAGCCGGCGGAGACCGGCGCGCCAGCGCCGCCACCGTCGCGAGACCGGCCACAAACGCGCCGACGATCGCGGCGTACGCCCCGTAGGGAGGCCGTTCTGGACGCTCGACCATCGCGGCTAGCCTTCCCTCGATGCCCGAGTTCAAGACATCGGACGCGTACCGGCCGACCGGTGACCAGCCGGACGCGATCAAGCAGCTCTCCGCGGGGGTCCTCGAGGGGG
>DASZCE010000232.1:0-9879 GCA_035943455.1 Gaiellaceae bacterium
AACCTCAACACCTTCTGCTCCAGCCTCGCCCCGATGTCGCGCGCCTCCTCGTGCGTGCGTGCCTCCTGCCGGGCGCGCACCTCGTCCCGCCGCTGAAGATCCTGAAGCGCCCCCGGGGTGGCCGCCTGCGCGAGCTTCCGCGGGAGGAGGTAGTTGCGCGCGTACCCGCGGGCGACGTCCACGACCTCGCCGCGCAGCCCGACCTTGTCGACGTCCTGGAGGAGGATCACCTGCATGACGATTTGACTAGGTGGTGGCGTACGGAAGCAGCGCCATCTCTCGCGCGCGCTTCACGGCGAGGGCGACCTGGCGCTGGTGGCGGCGGCACGCGCCGGTGATCCGCCGCGAACGGATCTTGCCCTTCTCGGAGACGAAGCGCCGGAGCTGGTTGACGTTCTTGTAGTCGACCTCGTCGACGTGGTCGCGGCAGAACTGGCAGGACCGACGCTTGATCGGACCTGTCGGCGGCCCGCGCCTCCCGCTCCGCTGCTCCGCTCCTCGACGTGCCTTCGCCATCAGCGCTCCTTAGAACGGAATGTCGTCGTCGGCGGCGGACGACGGGAAGTCGGCGCTCTCCTGCGTCGCGCCCGCGGGGACGAACTGGCGCTCGCCGCCCTCGCCCTCACCGCGCCCGCCGATGAACTGGACAGTGTCGGCGATGATCTCGACGGCCTGGCGCTTGGTGCCGTCCTGGGCCTCCCACTCGCGCCAGTCCAGCCGACCGTCGATCGCGACCGCTCGACCCTTCGACAGGTACTGGGCCGAGCTCTCGCCCTGATTGCCCCAGACCGTGACGTCGAAGTAGTTCGGCTTGTCGCCCCATTCGCCGGTCGCCGAATCCTTTTGACGGGTATTGACGGCGATCCGCAGCTTGCAGACCGCGGTCCCGCTCGGCGTGTGCCGGAGCTCGGGATCCTTGGTCAGGTTTCCGACGAGAACAACGCGATTGATGTTGGCCATGCCTACTCCTCCTCTACGGCGACGGTTGCGGGCTGCGCTCCATCCTGCCGATCCCGGGACGGCGGCGCTACCGTCCTTCCGGGACCTCGCGGGCTGCGGCGCACGGCCATGTGCCGCATGACGCCGTCGGTGATCTTGAGCACGCGCGAGACCTCGTCGAGCGTCTCCGGCTCGGCCGAGAAGGTGAGAAGGTGGTAGGCCCCGTCCGTCTTGTGGTCGATTTCGTACGCAAGCTTGCGCCGCCCCCAGACGTCGTGGGACTCCCAGCTCCCGCCACCCCGCTCGATCAGCTCGCGCGCGCGGGAGACGATCTCGGTCTGCCGTTCCTCCGGCAGCTCCGGATCGAGCATGAGCAAGATTTCGTAGGGCGACACGAGTCCCCGGCTCCTTCCTTCGGTCTAGACGGCCACGCTGCGCGGCAGCGGGGCAGGAAGCGGCGGGCAGTGTAGCATCGCCCTCGATGGCCGCTACCGCGATCCCGCGCGTCCGGATGAGCGAGCTGACGCGTCTGGGCCGCTCCCGCACCGGCCACGACCCGCAAGCGGGCCGCCGCCCGGCGCGGGCGCTTCGCGCCGCAGCGTCGTCACCGATGCCCTCCCGGCGTCGTCAACGCGGCACCGCCGCGCCCCAGAGTGGCCAGCCCACGCTCCGAACAGGCGATCTCCCGGAAGCGGCGATCCAGTGAACCGCCGCCTCGCGTTCCTGACGGGAGGAATCGCACTGGCGGCCGCGGCGTTCTGGCGGAAGCTCAGACGCCGGCCGCCGGGGTGGGTCGAGCCGGTGCCGGTGGATCCCCGCGCAGAGGAGTTGCGCCAGCGGCTCGCGGATTCCCGGCCGGTGGTCGAGGAGCGGGAGGAGTTCGAGGCCGCGGAGACGCCGGTGGATACGGTCGAGGCGGTGCCCGAGGATCCGGAGACGCGGCGCCGCGCCGTCCATGCCGAAGGCCGCTCCACGGTCGAACGGATGAACGCGCCCCGGCGGGACGAGTAAAGCGCGAGACGGCGGTCGCGAGCCCGCGCGCCACTCGCCATTGGTACGTGCTCGAGTGCAGCAGCCGGCGTTCCCGCCTGTTGGAGAGGAAACCGGCCTCCGCAAGGACGACCGGGACGTTCGCCCAGTTGAAGCCGGTGAGGTCGGAACGCTCGACCACCCCGAGATCGCGGGCGCCCGTTGCCGAGACGAGCGCCCGCTGCACGATGCGCGCGGCGCGCCGACTGTCCGCGTAGACGTCGTCCGTCCAGCCGCGCCGGAGCGCCGGCGTCAGCGTCGAGACGCCGCTCTGCGAGGCGTCGCTCGATCCGTCGGCATGAATGCGGAGCATCAGTGCTGCGCGGCGGCGGTTGCAGAAGCGTGCGCGCTCGATGTTCCCGCCGCGGAAGGTCGCTCCCGTGCGGGTCATCGCAACGCGGTAGCCCTGCCGCAAGAGCAGGAAACGCGTCTTCGTCGCGATCGCGAGAACAACTGCGGCCTCCCCGGGGGCGCCGCCCGGATCCTTGATCTTCGTGATCCGCGAGCCGGGGCCGATCGGCTCTTGCTCGGCGCCGATCGCGGGCAGCGTCGCGTGTCCCGGGTCGAGGCAGATCAGCGTCGCGGCGGCGAGCGTCTCGGCGACCACCTCGAGATCGTACGGATGCAATCCACCCTCCCCGTACGCACGTAGCGAACAGGGGGACTCGCGTGACAGCGGGGTTGCGGCTCCCCGATCGTCATCGAGACGGAGGTGGAAAGTATGAGCTTGCGCTTTCGCTCTCTCGCCGCTCTCGCGGTGGGGACTGCTGTGGCGACGGCGTTCTTCTTGCCGTCGAGGGCCGAGGCGGCGCCGAGCGTAGTCGACCCGAACCTCTCGGTCCGCACGGCGGCGTCCGGGCTCAACCAGCCGATCAGCATGGCCTTCCTCGGACCGAACGACATGCTGGTGCTCGAGAAGGCGTCCGGCAAGGTGCAACGGGTCTTGAACGGCGTCGTGCAGAAAGACCCCGTCCTCCTCGACCTCCCGGTCAACAGCGCCTCCGAGCGAGGGCTGCTCGGGATCGCGCTGCACCCGCAGTTCTTCATCGGCGGACGGGTGTACCTCTTCTGGACGGAGAGCAGCACCGGCGCCGACAGCACGCAACTCGCCGAGGTGCCGCTGCTCGGAAACCGAGTCGATCGCTACGTCTGGAACGGCTCCACGCTCGAATTCGAACAGAACATCATCAAGCTGCGCGCCTTTCAGGCCGATGCGGGCCAGCCGCTTCGCGGCAACCACAACGGCGGCGTCCTGCGCTTCGGACCCGACGGGAAGCTCTACATCATCATGGGAGACAACGGCCGGCGTGGGCAGCTCCAGAACCTCCGCGACGGGCCGTTCGGTCCCGGGGTGCCGGATGACCAGTTCGGCGGACCGGAGCCCGACGACGCGCACCTCACGGGCGTCATCCTTCGACTCAACGACGACGGCACGGCACCTGCGAGCAACCCGTTCTTCGCGGCCGGAGCCGCGATCGGCGGAGAAGTCGGAGCGAACGTCCAGAAGATCTTCGCCTACGGCCTCCGCAACAGCTTCGGGATGGCCTTCGACCCGGTCTCCGGCGCCCTCTGGGAGCAGGAGAACGGCGACGACAGCTTCACGGAGCTGAACCGCGCGGATCCGGGGTTCAACTCCGGCTGGGTGCAGATCATGGGACCGCCGGAGCGGATCCAGCAGTACAAGACGATCGAGACGACGGTGTCACCGTCGCCTCCCGACCCGTTCGCGGCGACCTACTTCGGCCTCCAGCAGATCCGCTGGCCGCCGACGAACATTGCCGACAGCCCGGGGGAGGCGCTGTCACGCCTGTTCATGCTCCCGGGTGCTCACTACAGCGCGCCGGAGTTCAGCTGGAAATACGAGGTCGCGCCGGCGGGCATCGGCTTCCTGCAGAGCACCGCGCTGGGACCGCAGTACGAGAACGACCTCTTTGTGGGCGCGGCACGCGTCTTCCTCGAAGGCGGGCACCTGTTCCGGTTCAACCTGACGGGTAACCGCCGCAAGATCGGCGTCGACGACCCGAGGCTCGAGGACCGCGTCGCCGACAACCTGCACAAGTGGGAGATCACGGAGAGCGAGACGCTGCTCTTCGGACGGAACTTCGGCATCGGGACGGACATCCACACCGGACCGAATGGCAACCTCTACGTGGTGTCGCTCTCGGACGGCGCCGTGTACGAGATCTTCCGGCCGTAGTCCGGCAGGACCGACGGGAGCGGCCTTTCGGTCGCTCCCGTCTGTCCCTCGTACGATTCAGTCGTCGGTCTCGCGGTGTGGAAGCTTCACGTCCACCCACACGAGCCGATGGTCGGAGGTGGGGAAGCCGCCGACCTCCCGCCACCCGTCGGGGAAGGGGTCATTGTCGAAGACGCCGGTCAGGCGGAACAACGGATCACTCTGAACCGGCCAGAAGACCGCGCTATCGAGAATCTTCAGGTTCTTGCGCGGCAGCACGTAGTCCGCCCGCAGGTTGCCCGGCGCGGAATCCGAGAAGTCCGCCGTGTCGAACCGCGGATCGCCCCGGTGCGTGAGGTTCGCTCGTCCTTGGAGTGCAGAGGCCTCCACCGCTCCAGCGCTCTCCGGCGTCTCCTTCGCGTTAACGAGCGGATGCTCGAGCAGCTGCTGCGCCGAGCCGGGGATGCTGTCGCCGTCGAGCGGGTCGGAGTTCTGGTCGCCCGCGATCACGAACCGCTCGCCGGGCTTCAGTCCGCCGAAGCGCCCGTTGTCGTCGTAGATGTAGCTAGAGCTCGGACCGGGCGTGATGTAGTCCGCCCAGAAACGGATCTCGTCGTGGTTGCGGCGGCCGTTGAAGTCGACCCCTGCGGGGAACGCCGGCGGGTCGTCGAAGACCGGCGGCGTCGGATGGCTGACGAGGAAGTGGACGGTCTTGCGGCCGATCTGGATCGGGAGGTCCCAATGGCTCTTGGACGAGAGCCGGAAGACGTCGAGCTCGTCGGGCGAATACCAGTCGGCCGGCGCCGGTGTCCGCGGGTCGTCGGGCAGGAGCGCGCCGGGCATGTCCTTCCAGCGGAAGAGCTGGAACGTTCGGACGCTCTCGAGGTCGATCGGGAATCGTGAATAGACGACCATCCCGAACTGGCCCGGGAAGAAGCCGAAGCCGTAGGCGTCGTTCGGCCCTCCGATCGTCCCGTCGCCGCTGAAGTCCTTGCCGCTCGGAATCCCGGTGTTCGATGGAGCGATGTAGGCGTACGGGTAGTGGGCCGGCACCGCCCCGTTCTGCGAAACCTCGAGGAAGTTGTCGCGGAACAGATCGACGGCCACGGGCGCGAAGTCGAACTCGTTGATGAGCACGACATCCGGGTGCGTGCGTTGGATCACCTCCGCCACGTTCCTCGCCTGCCGCCGGAAGACGTCGTCGACCTCCGGATGCGAGAGATGCTCGACGAGCAGTCCGGCTGCATTTCGATTCAACGAGGCGTTGAAGGTTGCGAACCGCACCTCCTTGGATTTCTCGTTCGGTGCGGTCGCTGCCGCCGGCGCAACCACGAGCACCGCGGCCACGGCCACAAGCAGTGATCTCATGTTCTCTCCCCTGTCGGATTGCGCCGCGTCTTGTAACACCGACCGCTGGAAAGCACAAACTGAGTGCATGGCGCCGAACGACGCAGTCGATCGCTATGGCTACGCTCCGGTGGTGTCTTAGCGTGGAGAACGGCCGTGCCAAGACGATCCTGATCTGCGAGGACGATCAGAACCTCCGGCATCTCGTTCGCGTGATTCTGGGCGGCGGTTACCGCTTCGTGGAGGCGAACAACGGTCGCGAGGCGTTGAAGCTTGCGCTCGAGCTGCGACCCGACCTGGTCATTCTCGACCTGATGCTCCCAGGGGCGAGTGGCCTCGAGGTTCTCACGAGGCTGCGAAACGAACTGCCCGTCGGCCAGACTCCCGTGATCGTCATGAGTGCTTGGGGGCATGCCGATCAGGCGGCGCTCGAGGCCGGCGCCGATCGTTTCCTCGCAAAGCCGTTCGAGCCGGAGGAACTGACCGCGATGGTCGGCGAGGTGCTCGGCGAATCATGAATACCATGCAGAAACTGCGGTCCGTATCACTTTCAGCACGGATGCTTGTCGCAAGCGCCGTTCTGGCGCTCCTGGTGGCGGCGGTCTTCGCCGTGCTGATCGGAGCCGTGAGCGCGCTGAACGACGCGACGCGTCGGGAAGCGCACGCCAAGGACGTGACGACGGCGACGCTGCGGCTCGAGAAGCTCGTCGTCGACCTGGAGAGCGGTGTCCGCGGCTTCGTAATTACCGGGAACGAGAGGTTTCTCGAGCCGTGGCAGGAGGCTCGTGCTCAGCTGGACGGCCAGCTGGCAGAGTTCACGCGGCGCGCGTCGACGAATCCGGCTCAACTGAAGGCGGCGGAAACGCTTGTCAGTCAGATCAGAGCCTATGTCCAGGAATACACGATCCCGATCGTCAGGATTACGCGCTCGAATCCGCACGTCGCTCGCAACCAGGTCGCCCAGCAAGAGGGCCGACGCCGGACGGACGAGATCCGCGAGCGCTTTGCGAGCTTCCTCGACGCCGAGAACTCCCTCGCTGCCGCCAGCGCGGCGTCGGCGAACCGCGAGTCGGATCGTGCGATCTCACTCGCGATCGCGGGGCTGATCGCGTCGGCGATCCTGATCGCTCTCTTCGGGCTCTACCTCGCTCGCTCGACGGCCCGCCCTGTGCGGGCAGTCGCGGGCGCAGCCAGTCAGCTTGCGCGAGGAGATCTTTCCGCCCGGCTCGACGAGAAAGGTCCGGGGGAAGTTGGCGAGCTCACGACCGCTTTCAACCGGATGGCCGAGCGGCTCGAGCGCAGCCGCCGGGAGCTCGAGGAACAGAACGAGAAGCTGCGAGAGAGCGAACGGCTGAAGTCCGAGCTGGTCAGCATCGTCTCTCACGAGCTCCGGACTCCGCTCGCGAGCGTGCTCGGCTTCACCTCGCTGCTCTTGACGCGCGACATCGAGCCCGCCGAGCAGCGGCGCTATCTCGAGATCATCGATGCCCAGGGCCGGCGCCTGTCCTCGCTCCTCAACGATTTCCTCGATATCCAGCGACTCGAGGAGGGTGAGCTCAAGCTTCGTCGCGAGCTTTTCGACATCGGCACACTCGTCGGCGAGCAGGTACAGCTCTTCTCGGGACAGAGCGACAAGCACACGCTCGACGTCGTCCTGCCGCCGAAGCCGCTCAAGGTACGAGGCGATCCCAACCGGCTCGCGCAGGTGGTCGGGAACCTCCTGTCGAATGCGATCAAGTATTCGCCGGACGGAGGAACCGTCGAAGTCGTGGGCGAACAATACGACGACCGAGTGCGTGTCAGCGTCAAAGACGAAGGGCTCGGTATTCCGCGCGAGCTTCACCCCCAGGTCTTCGCGAAGTTCTTCCGCGGCGACGCGGCCACGAGCGGCATCGCGGGGAGCGGTCTGGGCCTCACGATCGCGCGCTCCGTCGTCGAGGCCCACGGTGGTGAGATGAGCTTCGAGAGCGCGCGCGGACAGGGATCCGTCTTTTGGCTCGAGCTTCCGGTTGCCGCGAATGATCGATGATTAGGGCCGCGGCCCAGCGAAAGGAGTGGGGGATGCTTCATCGTCTTTTCTACATCGTCATATTCGTGGCCGGCGCAGCGATGCTCGCCGTGCTGAACGGATCGATCGAGAGGTCGAACGCACAGACTGGACCGGCGACAATTCGGATTACCAACCGCGAAATCAGTCGCGTCCGCGTCGATTCGGGGACACCCGGACGGGGGCCGGGCGACGTGGAGATCATCCGCCACAACCTGTTCAACAAACGGATCAAGACGACGCCGATCGGGCATTCGGATTACGTCTGCACGTTCATCACCGCGGGGACGCGCTCCTGCACGGTGACGTTCTTCCTTCCCAGGGGAAGGCTCGTCGCCGGCGGGTCGATTCGCTACCCCGAGTTCTACGAGTTGGCGGTTCTCGGGGGCACGAGGCTCTACGACAATGCCCGCGGCACGTTGACCGTCATCCGGACGACCAACAAGCCCCGAAGGGACATCCTGATCTTTCGGCTGACCGGCTAGCTCGCCTAGGAGATCACGGTGAACGTGCTCTGCCCGAGCAGGCGTCCGTACCGGTGTGCGCGGGCGGGGCCGAAGCCCGGCCAGACATACCACCGATAGACGCCCGGCGTGAGCTTTCGCTTCCGTCCGAGATACGTCCAGCGGGACCGAAGCTGAACCCGCGGGCGCGTAGGCCACGCGCTCAGCACCTTGACCCGGCCTCGGTAGAGCTGGAGGTTGTAGTACGAGGCTCGCGGCACCCGGCGCCAGGCGAGGCGCGGCGGCGACGAGACGCGGGCGCCCGCTCGGGGCGCATAAAGGGCTGAGGTCGCCCTCGCGGCTCTTCGAACGAGGCCGATCGTCCAGCGGTGGACGGCGGGAGTCGTGTCGACGTTGCCGGCACGGTCGATCGCCCGGACCTCGAAGCTGTGGGCGCTTCGTCGGAGGCCCGAGTAGCTCTTCGGCGACGTGCACTGCGCGAACGCTGCGCCGTCGAGCTTGCACTCGAAGGTGCCTTGCTCGCTCGCGGTGAACGTGAAGGTCGCGGCGACGGCCGTCGTGCCGGAACGCGGCCCCGTGGCGACGGTCGTCTCAGGAGCAGTCGCGTCGATCGTCCAACCGTACGAGGAGGCGGCGCCGAGGTTGCCGACCGCATCCGTTGGTCGGACGGAAAACGTGTGAGCACCGTCGCCCAGGTCGTGGTACGAGACCGGTGAGCTGCACGCCGCGAAGCTGCCGCCGTCGAGCTGGCATTCGAACGACGAGGGCTCGTCGGCCGAGAACGCGAACGTCGCAGAGCGGCTGTTGCCGAGAGCAGGCGGTCCTGACGACACCGCCGCTGTCGGCGACCGCGTCTCGCTCGTCCACGTGTAGGTCGCCTGCCCCGCATTGCCGGCCGCGTCGGTCGCGCGGACGGTAAAGGTATGCGGGCCGTCCGGCAGGTTGCTGTAGTTGGCGGGCGACATACAGGGCGTGAAGGCGGCGCCGTCGAGCATGCAGGCGGGGTTCGCTCCTCCGTTTACCGTGAAGGTGAAGCTCGCCGAACTCGAATTGCTCGGGTTCGTCGGCTTCTGCGCGATCGCGACTGTCGGCGGCGTTAGGTCGATCGTCCAGGTGTAGGTCGCCGGAGCCCCTGTGTTATTGGCGAGGTCGGTCGCCCTGACTCGGAAGGTATGGCCGCCCTCGGCAAGGCTGCCGTAGGCCTTCGGACTCGTACACGCGGCGAAGCCCCCGCCATCGAGACGGCATTCGAACGTGCTCCCGGCCTCGCTCGAGGCGAAGGCGAACGTTGCGCTTGTCTGGTTCGTCGGCGTGGGCGGGCCGCCGACGATGCTGGTGTCCGGCGGTGTGCCGTCGACGACGACGGGCGGCGGTGAGCCGGTCAGATTGAAGGTCACGGTCTGGTCGTCTCCGCCGAGCTCGGGTCCCCAGAAATACGACCCCGGAGCTGCAGCCGTCGCGGAAAAAACGACGGTAAGCACTCCTGTCGGGCAGAGGTTATTGCTGCTACCCCCGGATCGCTTGAGATTGATCTTGCCGTTGGAGATCAAGGTTCCGTCGGCGACCCACGTCGATGCGGCGCAGTTTCCGGCGGCATTCGTCGACGCATCTACCGTTGCGGCGTCCACGTTGAATCCGGCCGGAATCGCGATCTTCGTCCATCTCGCCTCAGTCACTGGCGACGTGTTGGTGAGCGCGACTGTGTAACCGGTCTTTTGGTTCGGTTGCACATAGTGCGGCGTCGAAGCCGCTGTGAAGGTGTCGGATTCGGCTGCTCCCGCGCCTGAAACGAAGACGAAACAGGCGATGGCGATAACAAACGGCAGGCGACGGCGATTGACCATTGACCCCTTTCTTAGAGCAGCACTGCGATGTTG